>CAYSKX010000107.1:0-4173 GCA_964431845.1 uncultured Nautiliales bacterium
GGTGAAAATGGTTTTGATTTTATAATTCTTATTTTTCACTTGGAACTCGAAACTTGTAACTTAACCAATCCTCCATTCTCAATTCTCCATTCTCAATTCTCCATTCTCAATTCTCCATTCTTCCTCACTCTACTACGAATTTATACCCATTTTTATGTAAAGCTCTTTTGATTGATTCTTGATGTTCAAGACCTCTCGTTTCAAGAGCGATAGTTACATTCGCATCTCCGATAGCAAGATTGATATCCGTTCTATCATAACCTATTTGGACGATATTAGCTTTTTCATCTGCTAAGATTTCCGTTAATTTCTGTAAAGCTCCCGGTTTATCGACAAGACGAATTATAAGTTTCATTTTTCTATGAGATTTAAGAAGTCCTTTTTCGATAATAAGATTAATCATCGTTACGTCGATATTTCCGCCGCTAAGCACTACCCCCACTTTCTTAGGAGAAGTGAATTTGATTTTTCTGTGAAGAAGTGCCGCAACACCTACCGCTCCCGCACCTTCGACGACTACTTTTTGTCTCTCCATCAAAAACAAAATAGCATTCGCTATCTCTTCGTCATCCACTTCCACTATATCATCAACCACTTCTTTAATGATATTATACATCTTAGGAGTCGTATCCCTAACCGCAATACCGTCCGCTATCGTTTTGACAAACGTGGTATCTTGCACGCTTCCCGAAAGAAAACTAAGTCTCATAGCAGGAGCACCAGCCGCCGTTACGCCTATTATTTTAATAAGAGGATTTATTTGTTTTGCCGCGCTCGCAATACCGCTAATAAGTCCTCCCCCTCCTATTGGAACCACTATATAATCCAACTGAGGGATTTGTTCCAACATTTCTATTCCGATTGTTCCTTGCCCCGCAATAACGTCGTCATCAGCAAAAGGATGTATAAATTCAAGTCCCTTTTCTTCGGCAAGCTTCAAAGCGTATTCATATGCTTCGTCATAATTATTACCCGCTAATACAACTTCTCCTCCAAATTCTTTTACCCCGGTTACTTTCGTAAGAGGAGTAGCTTCGGGCATTACGATAATTGCGGGAATATTAAAATAATTCGCACTAAAAGCGACTCCTTGTGCATGATTTCCGGCACTTGCGGCTATTACGCCTTTTTTTCTTTTTTCCTCCGGAATTGAAGCGATTTTGTTAAAAGCACCCCTTAATTTAAACGCTCCGGTAATTTGAAGATTTTCTTTTTTCAGATAAATTTCGTTACCGACTTTTTGAGAAAGTATAGGTGCATACGCAAAAGGCGTTTTATAAACCACTTTTTTAATTCTTTCATGCGCTTTTTTAATATCTTCCAATTTAATCATAAAAAACCTTTATTTTTCATAGGTTATTAGTTGTTTAAGGGTGGAAGTGTTTAGAATTTTAGTTAATTTATAGACTTTCAACCTCTATTCTCCTCAACACCTCAATCCCTATATTAATTCCTCTTTTTTACATCTCATATGCTCCACCATTATACATTTATTTTCTATGTAATAAACTCCAGCTTTTTTTGCAATTTCTTTTGATTTCGAATGCGCTACGCCTTCTTGTAAAAATATACATTTCACACCCGGAAGTTTAACCGCTTCTTCAACGATTAAAGGAGTATCTTCACTTTTTCGAAAAACATCTACTATATCGATTTTAATATCTATATCCTCTAAACTTCTATAAACTTTTTCGCCGAGAATTTTATCTTCTCTCGGATATACGGGAATTATTTTATATCCGTTTTCTTGCATATATTTAGCTACTTGATTTGAAGCTCTGTGCTCTTTAGGAGACAATCCTACCACCGCAATTGTTTTGGCATTTTTCAACACATCGCATAAAGCTTTTTCGGCTTTTTTGGCACTTGGAAGCTCACAAGCATTCATTTTTCGCCTTTTTTTGATAAAATTATAGCAAAAAATACCTAAAACACTTGATTTTTAGCAAAAAAAAAGAGTAAAATTTTCATATCCAACAAAAAAAGGAGGAAAAATGAAAAAATCCGAATTAATTACAGCTGTGGCTGAAAAATCCGGTTTAAGCAAAAAAGATGTAAACACGGTAATAGATGCAACAATCGAAACAATGGAAGAAGCATTAAAAAATGGAAAAAAAATCAGTTTTATCGGATTCGGAAGTTTTGAAGTTATAACAAGAGCTCCGAGAGTAGCAAGAGTTCCCGGAACAGACAAAAAGGTTAAAATTCCTGAAACCAAATCCGTTAAATTTAAAATAGGGAAAAAACTTAAAGAACTTTTAAATCAATAAGTTCTTTTTTGTTTTTTCTTACATTTTAAAATAAAAATTAAATTTTTTCTTGAAATTCGAAAAAATTATAGGTATAATTCCATTCCAAGCCGGCGTGGCGGAACTGGTAGACGCGTCGGACTCAAAATCCGATGAGCCTTGCTCGTGTGGGTTCAAGTCCCACCGCCGGTACCATTCGAATGCTACTTTTTCTTTAAATCTCGGATTTAAAAAACTGTTTTTTTAATTTACCCGTTAATTTACTAAATAAAATCCTTTATTTTTCAAAAATCAGATTATAAATTTCCTTTTCTACTGCCAATTTTACGTTTTTGAGATGTAAAATTTGATAAAATTCAAACATTAGTTTATAAAGGAGCGAAATGCCCAAAATTTTAATAACAAACGACGATTCTTACGAAGCTAAGGGACTTGAAATATTAATTGAAGCCGTTAGGGACTTAGGTGAAGTTTATGTGGTGGCGCCGGCTTTGCACAAAAGCGCATGTTCACATTCTCTTACAATTACAAAACCTTTGCATTTTATAGAAATTAAAAAAAACTTTTACAAACTCGACGATGGAACACCTGCGGATTGCGTATATTTATCAATGGATAAACTTTTCAAAGAAATAAAACCCGATATCGTTCTAAGTGGCATTAATCACGGTGCGAATATGGGAGAAGATGTCAATTATTCCGGAACGGTTGCGGGAGCGTTTGAGGGTGCTATTCACGGTATTAATTCCATTGCTTTTTCTCAAGTGCTAAAAAGCTTTGAGAAGCCTCCTATCGAAGTAAAATTCGAAAACGCTAAAAAAGTTGCAAAAGATATCACCGAAAAAGTCCTAAACGGTAAAATCAAAATACCTCACAGACAAATTCTAAACGTCAATATCCCCAATATCAAAAAGATAAAAGGCTATAAAGTTACCAAACTCGGATACAGATTATACGGATTTGACGCCCACAAACACTTAAACCCGCGCGGTGAGGAGTATTACTGGATAGGACTTCATCCTCTTAAATTCAAAGAGGAAGAAACAAATGATTTTAATGCGATAAAAAACGGCTTCGTTTCGATAACTCCTTTGAAACTCGACATAACAGCATATGAGAGTTTAAAAAATTTACAAACGAGTATCGATGATTGAGAAATTGCATTCGTTTTTGACGGATAAAGGTTTGGAATTAAACTATACTTTATCAAATCCTACTAACGGAGTATATCTGACTACGCTTATCGATTATACAACCTCTTTTACAAGCTTCGGAAAAGGCGAAACAAAAATAGACGCCTTACTTAGCGCATACGGTGAAATGTGCGAAAGAATACTCACAAAAAACTATTTCGAAGAATATTATATCGACGGTTTGTATAAAGATGCCAAGATTACGGAATTTCTAAACGATAAATTAAAAACCGAATATAAAATTGAAGAACTTCAAAAAGAGGATTTGATTGATTTTAATAGTGATAGTTTCGAAATTTTAAGTATTCCTTTTTTAGAAAAATCAACCTCAAAAACCGTTTATTTTCCGATTAATCTGCTTCAAAATCTATACGCAAGCAACGGAATGGCGTTTCATTATGACTTAAATAAAGCCTATTATAACGCCAAAACGGAAATAATCGAAAGATTTGTCAAATTCGACGTTTTGCGCTACGGACTTCCATTGTGCCCTATAAAACATTCGCTAAATTCCGCATCCATTCAAATATACGATGCCACACTTGACGGAAAATATCCCGTAATGGCGGCAAGTTTTATAGAAGATAACGAAATAATCCTCTCATTCGGCTGTGATTTGAATAGAGAAACGGCGATAAAAAAAGCATATCTCGAACTATGGCAAAGCGAACTTCGCGAAAGCAATCCTATAATAAATAAAGGATTTTAACTAAAAACTTAAAAAAACGCAC
>CAYSKX010000108.1:0-4121 GCA_964431845.1 uncultured Nautiliales bacterium
GTTTTATACCGGCTAAAGCTGGCTTTACATTTTTTACCTTTTTTCACCTTATTTGATATAATTTTAAAAAAAGGTGACAATGACGGCAACAATCGGCGGATTTGACGGAATGCATTTAGGGCACCAAGAACTTATTAAAAAAGCGGACATTATTATCGTTATCGAAAAAAATTCGAATCTTACCCCGGGAAATGATAGATGCGATTATACAAATCTTCCTTGCAAATTTTATAATTTAAAAGAAATCAAACATTTAAAAGCGCTTGAATTTATAGAAATACTAAAAAAAACGGGCATTAATAAAGTCGTAATAGGAAACGATTTTAGATTCGGAAAAAATAGAAGCGGTGATATCGATTTATTAAAAAAACATTTCGAAACGGAAATAATAAACGAAATAAAAATAGACGGCATCGGAGTTCATTCGAAAATTATAAGAGAATTTATAATAAACGCCGAAATTAAAAAAGCTAATAAATTCTTTGGTCATACATATAAAATAAAAGGAGTGCAAATCAAAGGTCAAGGGCTTGGAAGTAAAGCTCTTGTCCCAACTATCAACGTTAAACCCACGAAAAACTACTGCCTACCGAAAAAGGGAGTATATATTACCAAAACGAATAATTTACCCTCTTTAACGTTTATAGGTATTCGTTCAACGGATAATAATTTTTCTATTGAAACACACATATTAAATGGAGAATTGAGAATGGAGAATGGAGAATGGAAAATAGAAAATGAGAATGATATATTTGAAATCGAATTTATTGATTTTTTAAGAGAAAACAGGAAATTTGATAACTTAGAAGAATTAAAAAAACAGATAAATAACGATATAAAACAAGGACGAAAATGGCTTTAATAGATTTACTCGACATTTCCAAAAAATTTGAAGCACAAACGATTTTATGTAATGTAGAATTTCATCTTGATGAGGGTGAAAGAGTAGCGCTTATAGGCAAAAACGGAAGCGGCAAATCAACACTTATGAAAATAATAGACAAAACACTCGAACCGGATAGCGGAAAAATTATCACAAAAAACAACATTAAAATCAGAAGGCTTTTACAAAATCCGAAATTTCAAAATAACATAACCGTGCGCGAAGCTATCGAAAATGAGCTTGTAGAATTTAAAGAAGCCTATCAAGCATATTTAAAACTAACAGAAGAATTTTCAAACGACCCAGAAAACACTCGATTACAAAACGAAATGGATAAAATTTCCAAATTTCTCGATTTTCACAACGCATGGAATCTTAATGACAGAATCGAAAGAATATTGCAAGAATTCGATCTTAAAAAATACGAAAACAAAGACATTTCTCTTCTTAGTGGAGGAGAACAAAGAAGAGTGGCGTTAGCGGGACTTCTTCTTCAAAAGCCCGATATTTTGTTACTTGATGAGCCGACAAACCATCTTGACGTTTATATGACGGAATTTCTTGAAGAAATGCTTTTAAAAGAAAAATTTACTTTTATAGTAGTAAGTCATGACAGATATTTTATAGACAGAATCGCTACGCGCGTAATTGAGCTTGAAAACTGCCGTCTTAGAAGTTTCAAAGGAGGATATTCCGATTATATCCATCAAAAAGAAGAGCTTTTAAAAGCTAAAGAAAAAGAATACGAAAACGAAATAAAACTGCTTAAAAAAGAAGAAGAGTGGTTAAGGCGCGGAGTAAAAGCAAGACTTAAAAGAAATGAAGGTAGAAAACAAAGGCTCCTCGCACTTCGCGACAAAGTCAAAAAAGACAGAAGTGAAATAAAACAGATTGAAATGCAACTAAAAAGAGAACTGCTTGCAAAAAAAGAGGACAAAATCAACAAAAAAAAGGTAATGTTCGAAATTGAAAATTTACAAAAAACTATTTCAAATAGAGAGCTTATCAAAAATTTCACAACAAGAATTTTGCAAAAAGACAAAATCGCTATCGTAGGTAAAAACGGAAGCGGGAAATCCACCTTTTTAAAAATTTTAATCGGTGAGGAAGAAGCAGATAAAGGCAAAATAAAATTCGCAGATAATTTAAAAATAGGCTATTTAGATCAAAGAAAATCAATGCTTTGCGACGACAAAGACTTGATAGAAACGTTTTGCCCCGAGGGCGGAGATCATGTAAACGTTCGCGGACGAAATATGCATGTCTATGGGTATTTGCGCGAATTTTTATTTCCCCCAGAATATTTAACCAAAAAAATAGGTGTTTTAAGCGGAGGAGAAAAAACAAGAGTGGCACTTGCGCTTCTTTTTACTAAAAATTACGACGTGCTAATACTTGACGAACCTACAAATGATCTTGATATTCCTACTATCAATATTTTAGAAGAATATTTAACCAAATATGAAGGAAGTGTTATTTTTGTAAGTCATGATAGATATTTCGTAGATAAAATAGCAAAAAAAATGTTTATTTTTAAAGGGAACGGTGTTGTGGAAGAGAGCCACATACCATATACGGAATATCTTGAAATTGAAAAAGAAATAAAACTTCTTGCAGAAATTAATAAAAACCTATCCAACCAGCCAAAAGTGAAAAGTGAAAAACCAAAAACTAAAAAACAGACAAAATTAAGCTATAAAGAACAACGAGAGCTTGAAGCGCTTCCGAAACTTATAGAAGAGCTTGAAACAACAATTGCCGAAATTGAAGAATGTCTTACAAACCCCGAATGTTATCAACAAAAAGGACTTCTTACTTTAAGCAAAGAGCTTGAAGAAATCAAAAAAATATACGACGAAAAAGTAGAAAAATATCTCGAACTTGAAGAAAAAAGAGAAAGTTTATTATCGATTGTGAAAAATGAAAAAAATTTATAAAAAATATTATCAATTTAAACGCTATTTAAACGACAATAAATTTATTGTTTTTATTTTTATTTTTCTAATGATTATAAGATTTCAAATTTCGTTTTTGAGTTATATCGATTTTAAATACGATAAATTTATTACTCTTAATGCAAAAATAACAAATCAATATAAGAAAAAAACATATTATGTTTTGAAACTAAAAACAAAAAATCTCACTTTTTACACAACTTCAAGAGAAAATCTTAAAAAACTTTTAAACGATAGCGTAAAATTAACGCTTATTACTTCTAATGTCTCTTTTTTTGATTATCTTTTTACTTTTTACGCTCCGAGTTTTAATATAAAACTACTTCCCGTATCAAAAGTAGAAGAGTATATAGAAAAACAGCACTCAAACACTCAAATCGCAAATATTTTTAAAGCCCTGTTTTTTGGAGAAAGTATAGAATACGAAACAAGAAAAGCCCTAAGTACTCTTGGAATTTCGCATTTAATAGCACTAAGCGGACTCCATCTTGGGTTTATTTCTCTTTTTTTGTATTTACTTTTAAGTGTGCCGTATAAAATTTTTCAAAAACGTTTTCCTTATAGAAACAGATTTGTCGATTTGACAGCGGTTATTTTTGTAATTGAGTTTTTTTATCTTTATATCACATCTTTTCCCCCTTCGCTTATTAGAGCTTTTGTGCTTGAAATAGTCGTTTTTTTATATGCGTATAATTTAAAAAATCCGTTTTCGCTTAAGGTTTTGGCGGTTGTTTTTTTGTGCTCTTTGGTGCTTTTTGGTGTAAAGGTTTTTAGTATCGGATATTTTTTGAGTATTACGGGAGTTTTATATATTTATCTTTTTTTTAAATATTATAAGCCGACGTTTATAAATTCCGTTTTTTTGAGTTTTTATATGTTTTGCGTAATGTTTATCGTATCTCATTCATTTTTTGGGAATTTTAATTTATATCAGCTTTTTTCACCGATTATAAACGTTTTATTTAGCATTTTTTATCCCGTTGAAATTTTTTTGCATATTATGGATTATGGAAGTTTATTTGATGGTATTATCATTAAGTTTTTACATTTAGGAGATAATTTTTCACTTTTCAAACTTCCGATTTGGTTTTGTATTTTATTTTTAGCTCTAAGTGTTGCGGCTTTTTTTTCAAAAAAGCTTTTTTATGGTATAAATTTAATTTCAATAACAGTGATTTTTTATGCTGTAATTAATTATAGTTTTTAAATTAAGTAAAGTGTGAAAATATCAGATTTGTTTTGTTTTTTGGTATAAATAAGTATCGAGAATTAAGAAATATAAC
>CAYSKX010000109.1:0-4115 GCA_964431845.1 uncultured Nautiliales bacterium
CTCCAAAATCGCTTTTCAGTCCTGAATTCGCAACATTCGAAGAAGACAGCGTATACAACCAAAAAGACGCAGAAGGCTTTATTAAACTAAATGCTCTTAGATTTATTATCGAAGGATACGTAAGAGGCAAATAAAATTTATACTTTTCTTAAACACTTAATACATCACACCAACTTAAGAGTTGGTGTTTAATTTACTTACTTATAATTATCAATCGCTTTTTGAATAAGTTCGATAGCTTTTTCTCTTCCTTCATAGCCGGTAACTTTCACCCATTTACCCGGTTCTAAATCTTTATATGTTTCAAAAAAATGCTTAATTTGATTAAGTTCTATTTCCGGTAAATCGCTTAAATTATTTATTTTTGCCATCTTAGGATCAAGTTTTAGAGTAGGCACCGCTACTATTTTTTCATCTTTACCGCTCTCATCTTCCATAATAAGCACGCCTATTACTCTTGATTTAATAACTGTCCCGGGAGCTACGCTTTCACTTGAAAGCACTAAAATATCGATAGGATCCCCGTCATCAGCCAACGTATTCGGCACAAATCCGTAATTAGCCGGATAAAATTGACTTCCATAAAGAATTCTATCAAGAAAAACGGCTCCGCTTTCTTTATCGAGCTCGTATTTAATGTTGCTTCCTTGAGGAATTTCAATAACTGCGTTTACATATTCTTTCGGCTCACCAGGTTTTATTTTACTAATATCCATTAATTCTCCTTTTTTATGAAATTATATCAAAAGAGATTTTAAATTTTAGTTCTAAATATTTTTAAGAGAACATAATTTAAAACTCTCTTTTCTTTGTTTCAAATTTAAGCAAAAGCATATCAAAACATTATCAAAGAAGTGCTTCGATTTTATTTTCAAGTTCTCTAATTTTTCTTTTAAGTTGTTCATTTTCCGTTCTCATTTGAGCATTTCTACTTTTTACTGATTTTAAATCATTTTTAAGTTTTGTCACTTCATTGTCAAGAAGCTCCAAATTTCCTAAGGAACGTTGAAGTTGTATTTGATATTTTTTTATTAATATTTCGGCATCAGCCAAATTATGTTTTAATTGTTTACACCTTTCTTGAGATTTTTCCCATAAATGTTTATAATAAAACATTTTAAATAATAAAAAAATAATAGTAACAATAACAGTAGTTAAAAGTATCCAGTTAAATATCAATTTTATTTATCCTTCTTTGATGTCTTCCGCCCTCAAATTCACTTTGTATCCACGCATCAAGAATTGATTCTATTACTCCTAAACCCACTATTCTCGCACCGAAACACAAAATATTCGCATCATTATGAAGCCTTGCCATTTTTGCGGTATAACAATCATGACAAAGTGCCGCTCGAATTCCTTTATGTTTATTCGCAGCAAGGCTCATTCCTATTCCGCTTCCGCAAATCAAAATTCCTCTTGTTCCCTCATTATCCAAAACCGCCTTTGCAACTTTATGAGCAAAATCAGGATAATCCACACTTTCATTAGAATATGTTCCCAAATCTTCAACTTCAATTCCATTTTTTTCCAAATACTCGATAACAAAAGATTTTATTTCATATCCGGCATGATCGGTCCCTATAAAATATTTCATTTGCTTTCCTTTGCGATTGTTTTAAGAAATTTTATCAAAAATAAATAAATTTTCATAAATATATTTTTAAGGTTTTAATTTAAGCACTACTTTTCATATTACAGGTGTAAGGGGTGGAGGTGTTTGGGGGTTTAGATTTTTTTATTTTTATTTTCCTCAACCTCTCTTCCGTTAATACCTAAAATTCATATTCTTGACATATGTTCATAAAAATTGTATAATTCTAATTGAGCATATGTTCAAGGAGTAAGCATGCCAAGGCGAATCAGACGTAGAATTAGAGGGAATTTCACTCATTTATGTTTTAAACCGTGCGGTTTACCGAATCACTCACTAGAAACAATCGAACTTACAAAAGACGAAATGGAAGCGATAAGACTTGCCGATTTTGAAGGTTTATATCACGAAGAAGCGGCAAATAAAATGGAAATATCGCGTCCTACATTTGGACGAATATTAAGCTTAGCAAGAGCTAAAATTGCCGACGCCTTAATCAATGGCAAAAGAATAGATATTTTAAATTAAACTTTTAAGGAGGGTAAAATGAAAATAGCATTTCCTACAAACAATCAAAGAACGATAACAAAACACATTTCTCTTGCAAAAGGTTTTTTAATTATAGATACTCAAACAAGTGAAAAATTTTATATCGAAAATCCGGTAATGAAAAAAATTCAACAAAAACATATCAAATTAAATGGAGAATGTGGAAAACATGGGCTCGGCACAGGAAGAATCATTCCACCGTTACTCAAAGAAGCGGGAGTGGAGTTATTCGTAGCAAAAGAATTCGGTGAAGGAATGCTCGGAAATTTGGATTATGAAGGTATAAAAACATTAGTTACCGATGAAAAAGATATCGACATCGTTTTATCTCAACTAAAAGAGTCACTTATGAATACCAAAAATGCAAATAATAATACTCTCAAAAAAGATATAAGATTAAAAGAAATGCAAAATTTCGGATTCGGGTTCGGTAGAGGCGGAAGATTCGCAAGAGGAGCCGGATTCGGTAGAGGCGGAAGATGCCATCGTAGAGGATTCGGTTTTGGATTTAGAAAAGGATGGGAAGAATAACGCTCTATTTATGTGCTAACTTTTAGTTAGCACTTTTCTTAATTTATCATAATCGATAACTTTAACCGATTTTTCGCAATAACAAATTATTCCCTCATTTTTTAATTTACTCAATATCCTACTAAGAGTTTCGGCACTCATTCCAAGTTCGCTCGCTAACATATACTTTTTTTTATGGACGAATTTTTGAGGAAAATTAAGAAGCGTATATATCACTCTTTTGGTTGCGTCGAATTTTCGCAGTTTATTAAATTCAAGCTCTTCCCTTATTTGGTTGCTAAGCATTTTGATAATTCTATCGCTAAAAGGAGGGGTTGAGATGTACTTTTGGAATTTGGAATAATCGATAAGAATTATTTGGGAATTACACTCACTTACGGCGCTAAGACAATAGGCTCTATTTTGTATTTGCGAAATAAGCCCGAAAATATCACCACATCCGAACTGATTTTTCGGTATTACGTTGCCTTTTAAGTCCATATCATACAATAAAACTCCCCCTTTTATTATGCCGTAAAAATAGTTATCTTTTTCACCTTCAAAAAAAATAATTTCTTGTTTTTGATATGTTTTTAATACGCAATACTTGGATATTTCACTTAACAACTCGTCATCAATATTAAAAAAAAGGGAGATTTTTTTGAGTTTTGTAATCAATTTTTCACTTTTAATTTTTAACTTTTCATTTATTTAATTTTCAATCCTGATAAAATTAATAGATTTAACGACAAAATCAAGATTTTCTATCTCTTTTATCGCTTTTTTAACGTCTTTTTCAAGAGATTTATGCGTTGAAAAGAGCAGTTTTACATATCCGTTTTTCGGTTTTTGCAAAAAACTTTCAATAGAAATTGAGTTTGCAGCTAAGATATTCGCTATTTTTTCAAGCACTCCGAGTCTGTCGTTTACGGCAATTCTTAAGTAATATTGAGTTTTAATTTCATCGCTTGTTTTAAGTCTTAGTTTTTCGTTTTCAAATGGTTTTTTGTATCCGAGCATAGGTGAAACATTTCCTCTTGCTATTTCGATAATATCACTTATTACCGCACTTGCAGTCGCATCTCCTCCAGCTCCCGGTCCGTAATACATAGTTTCGCCTACAACATCTCCGATAACGCTTACGGCATTCATAACACCTTCGACTTTGGCTATCATTTGAGTGTTTTTGATTAATGTAGGATGAACTCTTAATTCTATTTCTTTTCCTATTTTTTTAGCAATTCCGAGAAGTTTAATCTCATATCCAAACTCTTTTGCAAATTCGATATCGGTTAAATTTATATTTTCAATCCCTTCTATTAATATATTTTCGGGTTTTGCGTCTATATTATAAGCAATACTGGCCAAAATTAACAATTTATGAGCGGCGTCGAATCCTCCTACGTCAAACGTTGGGTCCGCTTCGGCGTATCCGAGTTCTTGAGCTTCTTTTAAAACCTCT
>CAYSKX010000110.1:0-4069 GCA_964431845.1 uncultured Nautiliales bacterium
AAGATTTGTAGAAACCGAACCTTTATTGAAAGATTTGAAACTTCTAATAGGTGCCGACCCTACCGGTGAAGTTACAAAAAAATTCGGCGTAATGATAGAAGGTGCCGGACTTGCCCTTAGAGGTAGATTTTTAATAAATCCTGATGGTGTAATTATGGCGCAAGAAGTTCAAGCACCGCCTGTAGGAAGAAGCGTTAAAGAATTTTTAAGGCAAGTTATAGCACATCAACACACTTACAAAACCGGAGAAGTTTGTCCTGCTAACTGGAAACCTGGTAAAAAAACTCTTCCTGTAAATACCGATGTAGAGCCTATGACAGGAAATGTCGGAGCTTATGTAACGCTTGAAGATTTAATCGATGCGAATGACGTTAAAGAAATGGAAGAAATGGTAAAAGCTTTTAAAGCTTAATTTCTTCTTTTCTTTTCTTTAAGAGTTTTAAATTTAAAATTTTAAAGAAAAGAAAGGTTAAAATGAAAAATATTCAAAAACTACTTGCTAATTCGTCTCTTAAAATAACTCCACAAAGACTTGCTATTCTTAAAGAAATCGATAAAATGGGACATGCAAGTATAGAAGAGATATACGAAAACGTAAATGAGCTTTTTCCTTCCATTTCTTTAGCTACAATATATAAAAATATTAACGCTTTAAAAAACGAAAATATTATAAGTGAAATACCTCTTCATCAAAAGGTTAGATATGAAATTACAAAAAAACCTCACGCTCATTTTATATGTAAAAAATGCTCTTCAATAGAAGATGTTCCTCTTAAGGATATTGTAAAAAGAGATATTAACAAGCGTTATCCCGATTCTCAAAAAGAGATTTATATTTACGGAATTTGCCAAAAATGCAAAGAGAATAAAAACTAACGCATTTTTTTAAGCTCTTCAATCTTATCTCTAAGCATTGCGGCTTTTTCGAATTCGAGCGCTTTGGCGGCTTCTTGCATTTCTTTGCGTAGTTTAGCGATAATGGATTTTTTCTCTTTTGCGGGGATTTTGTTTTTGGCTTTTACTTTTGCTATTGCTTCTAAGCTGTCTTCTTTTAGCGATTTATCAAGTTTTCTTATCGTGCTTTTTGGGGTGATGTTGTGTTTTTGATTGTATTCTTTTTGTTTTATGCGGCGTTTTATCGTAGTTTTGATGGCTCTATACATTGAGCCGGTAATTTTGTCTTTTATTTTTTCTAAAACGTTTAAATTATCATCCAAAACTACGGGTTCGGTTAGTTTGTTAGCAAACATCAAAACTCTTCCGTGAACATTTCTTGCGGCTCTTCCCATTGTTTGAATTAAGCTTGTTTCACTTCTTAAAAAACCTTCTTTATCGGCATCAAGTATCGCAACCATAGAAACTTCCGGTAAATCCAAACCTTCTCTAAGAAGGTTTATACCGATTAACATATCAAATTCACCGCTTCTTAAGCCTCTGATTATTTCATTTCTTTCGACTACGTCTATATCGCTGTGCATATATTTAACTTTTAGTCCCATTTCAAGATAATATTTTTGAAGCTCTTCCGCCATTTTTTTAGTAAGTGTCGTTACAAGCACTTTTTCGCCTCTTTTTATTACTTCTTTTGCTCTGTCATGAAGTGCGGCTACTTGGTTTTGACTAGGAAGCAATTCTATAATCGGATCAAGCAGTCCCGTCGGACGGATGATTTGCTCTTGGACACATGTGGATATTTCAAGCTCGAACTCCGACGGAGTAGCCGAAACGAATAAATAATGAGGAGCTTTGTTTATAAATTCGTCAAACTTAAAAGGTCTGTTATCAAGAGCGCTCGGAAGTCTGAAACCGTATTCGACTAATATCTCTTTTCTTGCTCTATCTCCGTTATACATTCCGCGAAACTGAGGCAAACTTACATGACTTTCATCGACGATTACCAAATAAGGTTTGCCTTTTATTTCGAAATAATCCATAAGTGAATAGGGCGTTTCGCCCGGTTTTTTGCCTGTTAAATGACGCGAATAGTTTTCTATACCTTTACATGTGCCCGTAGTTTCAAGCATTTCAAGATCAAATTCCGTTCTTTGTTTAAGTCTTTGGTATTCTACTATTTTTCCTTCGTTTTCAAATTCTTTGAGTCTAAGTTGCAATTCTTTTTCGATAGAATTAATAGCTTCAGCTAATCTATTTGCACCTACAATAAATTGATTTGCCGCATATATGGTTATTTCTTTTAAATCGTTTAGTTTTTCGTTTGTAACGTAATCGATAGTATAAATTCTATCAATTTCATCTCCGAAAAACTCCACTCTTATTACGTCGTCTTCAAAATATGTAGGAAAAATATCTATTACTTCGCCATTTACCCTAAAATTTCCCCTTTCGAAATATTTATCGTTTCTCGTATATCCCATACTAAGTAAGCGCATCATAAATTCGCGTTGATTAATTTCATCTCCGGTTGCTATTTTTACGACCATTTTTTTGTATTCGATAGGGTTTCCGAGTCCGTATAAAGCGGATACGGAAGCTACTACTATTACGTCGTCGTATTCAAGTAAACTGGCAGTTGCACTCACTCTTAGCCTTTCAAGTTCGGCATTTATGGAGCTGTCTTTTTCGATAAACAAATCTTGTCTTGGAATATAAGCTTCCGGTTGATAATAATCGTAATAGCTTATGAAATACTCTACATGATTTTGCGGGAAAAATTCTTTAAATTCACTATATAACTGAGCGGCAAGGGTTTTATTGTGCGTAAGGATGAGTGTGGGAATTTGCAGATTTTTTATAATATTCGCCATTGTAAACGTCTTACCGCTTCCCGTAACACCTATTAAAGTATTGTAGCGACTGCCGTTTTTTATGCATGCGCTAAGCTTGTCGATAGCTTCCGGTTGATCTCCAGCAGGTTTAAATTTCGAATTTAATTTAAACAATTCCTTCCTTTTTATTTAATTTCCGTTCCTATTCCTTCACTTGTGAGAAGTTCTAACAAAATAGAATGCTCAATCCTGCCGTCTATTATGTGTGCTTTTTCTACGCCTCTTTCAACCGCTCTTAGTGCGGCATCGACTTTTGGTATCATTCCTCCGGCAATTGTCGAATTGTTTTTTAGTTTAATAATTTCGTCTTTTGTAAGTGAGCTGATTAAATTTTTGTTTTTATCCAATACTCCCGGAGTATCGGTTAAAAAAATGACTCTTTTTGCGTCAATAGCAACCGCTATTTCGCTCGCCGCAGTATCGGCATTGATATTATATCCCGGATGCGTAGCGCCTTCACCTGAAGCAATAGGAGCTATTACGGGAATTAGATTTTCGCTTAAAAGCTTATTGACAAACACTCCGTTAATAGAAGTTATTTCGCCCGTATAGCCTACTAAGGATTTGGCTTTTATGAAATTCATATCTTTGCCGTTAATTCCTATTGCCTTTGCTCCATGTTGATTTAGCATATTGACAATTTCTTTATTAATTTCTCCGCTTAAAACCATTTCGGCTATTTTGATAGATTCTTTTGTTGTAACCCTTACTCCGTCTTTAAATTTTGTTTTAACGTTTAAAGCCGTTAAAATTTCCGTAATTCTTTTACCTCCTCCATGCACGATTACGGGTTTTATTCCGACCATATAAAGCATTAATATATCTATTGCGAAACTCTCTTTTAATTTTTCATCGATTTGTGCCGCACCTCCGTATTTGATAACGATTGTTTCTCCATAAAATTTTCTTATAAACGGAAGTGAATCGAGAAGAGTTTTAACCGTTTGAATTTTTTTTTGCATATTTTTCCTTCTTGATAATTAATTTTAGCACCGATTGATTTAATCAGTATCTTGTTTATTATACATCGTCAATTTGTGAATTTTTCTTTAAAAGAAAGAGGGGTTTGAATGATGGATTTTAAACCAAAAAACTAACTTTCTTTTATTATTATCATTTGCTACAATACCATTACTAAAAAAACTTCTTACAATTTTCATACTTTCACCAAACTTACAAATAGTGAAAACAGTGAAAATGTGAAAATGGTGAAAATGTGAAAATGTCAGATTTGTTTTGTTTTTTGCTATAATTTCAAAAAAAAGGAGTTTTTATGTCACTTA
>CAYSKX010000111.1:0-4053 GCA_964431845.1 uncultured Nautiliales bacterium
ATTTTCCCAAGGAAGTTTTGGTAAGTTTATATTTGAAATATATTTTATATACTCTTCTTTTGTAAACTCTTCAGCATTGCCTAAAAAAGTTTTTAATAAAGCGTTTATTTCAATCTCTCTTCTTGGTTCTAAATCAATATAAAATCCACCACCTCTAATATAAATAAATCTTGTAAGTCTAAAATATCTAATCGTATTGTCCGCATAATCTTTTATGTTATTAAAATCCGTATTTGAAAATTCTTTTAAAAAATCTTTTTTAACAGTTTCAATAAATTCTTTTCTTTCTTTATAATCTTTTATTTTTTCATAATTTAACCTAAAATCAATAATTTTTTCGGCATGTTTTTTTATATTTTTATAATGTAATAACGATTGTCCGAAAATTTCAAATTCAATTTTTGAAATCCCTTTTTGTTTCAAATTTTTTTCTTTACATAATTTATTAACTTCATTTATCAAATGTAAAACTGCAATAAAAGGACGAATATTATAAATGTTTTTATCACTAAAATCTCTATCTAACGGATTTGGATATTGCCATTTCAAAAAAGATTTTAAAAACAACTCTCCTAAATCATAATCATCACTTAAAAAATATTCTCCTAATGAAGAAATTTTAACTTTGCCTTTATCGATAAAAGCAAACCCTAATTTTTCAAGAGGTTTAAAAGAAGTTCTTCCTCTCATTGAAGGGTCTTTATAATTTTTTGCTTCAAGAATTTCTTTTGCCTTTTCTAAACTAATAGTTTTATTGATATCTTCAATTAATTTTATTTGTTCTTCGCTTAATCCATTATAAAACTGCCTACTTCCAAAGCCGTAGAATCTATTTTTAATTAATCTTATTTGAAATTCAATTTGAGTTTTTTTATTCCACTCTTTACCTTCTATCTCTTTTAAAGTAAGTAAAAAATTCCTTAATCTATCCGGGTTTCTAACCGTCGTTGAAATTGACCAGAGTTTTTTCAACTTTTATCCCTTTTTTCATCAAATGGAATATTTTTACTTTTACAATATTTATAAATAGAACCATCATCTCTTAAAATATCATCGCAAAATTCTAAAATTTCTTTCTTAGTCCCATCTATATAATCATCATTTGCATTTAAATATTTATCTATCATTTTAATAAACTTTTCAAAATCTTTATTTATTTCGCAAAGCCTATCTATAGTTTTAACATCTAATTCTCTATATTTAGCACTAAATAAAATTTTACTTTCATAAGGATACGAGTTTAATAAAATAAATCCTATTCCAAAAGATTGATTAAGTCTTTGAAGTTCATCTAAAAGATTGTCATTTATTTCTAAAGCAACTAAATAACTATAATTTGCCCAACTTGAATTACTAACAGCTTGAAAATAAGCCTCTTTTAATTCATAATCATTTTTAATTTCTCTTTTTAATTCATACGAATATAAATTAAAAAATCTATTTTTATCTATAGTTTTTAAAAAATTACTACTTATTTTTGATTTAAGCTGTAAAAATTCAACTCCTATAATATCTGGATGTATCCATTTTTGATTTAAACTTTGTTTTGACGTTTCATGATATATTGTTTTTGCAAAAATATTTTTAGCTCCAAGATATGTTACAAAAAGCTGATGCAGATCTCTTTCCTTATATTTTATATCTTCTTTTTTATCAAATTTTTCATTTTCAAAATTAATTTCATTTTCATATTTTGAAAAATAATAAAGATATGTAGATTTTTCAGTTTTAATTCTTTTCACTCTATTATCATTATTTCTTATAAAATCCCCTAATAACGCTGAAACAGTTGCTTCTGGTGTTTCAGAGTTAAATTTTGCTAAATTATTTTTCTTTATGTAATTATAAATGTCTTTATGATTCATTAATTTTTTATTATTTTCTAATGTTTTCAAAATTGCTTCTTTAATTGTCATTTTTTAACCTTCACAAAAAAAACTCTCTCTTTATTATCTCCTCTTTTACTTTTTCCTGTCGTATAATCTTTATATTCTTTTTCAAAAACCTCTACTTTTCCTTTTTGTTTTAATATCCTAAAAATATCATTATCACTAATCCTTGCATTACTTCTACTATGTCCTTTATCACCCATATTATTATAACTAAATAAAATATATTTAGTTTTTGCATTTATTATTAAATCTTCAAACAGTTTTACCGCCTCTTTTTGATTATATCCGCTTTTTAAATGAGTTGTGTCAAACTTCTTAGCAATTCCTTTTACTTCCGGTTTTTGCCATGCAACTAAATTTTCAAGAAGATGATACATATTAGCATATTGTCTGCTGTTATATGGAGGATCGATATATAAAATATCGCATTCAATTTCTCTAATTAAAATATTTGCATCCATGTTATAAATTTCATTATTTTTATTTTTTTCTAAATCAATATCAAGCATTTTAAGTTTAAAATTTTTTTCTTTTATCTCTTTTTTTATATAAGCATCATAATGACCGACGGTATTTGCAATTTTATCTATGGAATAAATCAAAGAAGTTAATAAAATATTCTTTTCTTTATTATTTATAATTCCTTTTAAAAACCAATTTTTAATTTGTTCTCTAATGGCACCGATTTTTATAGCGTTTTTTTTACAAAAATATTTATCTTCAAAGTTTATGGAAAAATAATTTTCTTTTTCACAATGCAAATTATTTAACTCATTTATTAATTTCGTTATCTTTTCTTTATCAAATTCTTCATCATTTAAAAAAGCTTTTAAAGCTACATAATTATGATATAAAAAATCATTTGAAATTATCTTTTTATCTTTTTCATTAAAAAAAGCTCCGACACTTCCGCTTCCTGCGAAAATATCACAAAAAGAATAAAAATTTCCGATATTTTTTTTTATTACATTATTTATTAAATCTAATACTTTTACTTTATTTCCAAGATATCTTCTTTGGTATATTTTAAACAAATCTGCTACCCTTTTCAAATAAATTCATATATCTTAAAATCATATTATTAATCCTATTTTACGTTTTTGTTATAGTTAAAAATCCTTTAATTATTCCACCTATTCAAAAGAATAGAAACATAAGAATTTCAAAATAATTCAATTTAAAATTCCAAAATTCTCAATTCATTTTATAAGTGTTCCACTCGATAAACGTTTTGGCTTTTTTGATATCGTCAAAAGAAATTTTTTCTTTTCCTATTTCGGCTATACCGTCCTCGAAGCTTTTAAGCACTCCTTTTATTTTTCTACCGTCGGTAGTAGTTACTTTTATATTTTCACCGATACTTTTTTCGAAATGTTCTTTTTTGGTTAATTTTCTTTCAAGTCCGGGAGAGCTTACTTCTAAGAAATATTTATCTTTTATAGGCTCTTCAATATCAAAAATAGGAGAAATTAAATTGTTGATTTTCGCACAGTCGTTAAGCGATACGCCTGAGGGTTTGGTAATATAAACCCGATAATATTTATGACCGCCTTCTTCGGTTATTTCAATATCATATAATTCACATCCGTTGTCTTCAACTATATTTTTAATTATCTCTTTCATTTTCTTCCTTTTTGTTTATTGTATGCAATGTATTTCCTAAAGATTATAATAAAGCCGTTTTAAAATATTATACCATTACCAAAAAAACTTCTTACAATTTTAGCACTTTCACCAAAACTTACAAATCGTGAAAACAGTGAAAATGGTGAAAATGTCAGATTTGTTTTGTTTTTTGGTATTATTTTTGTTGATTAAATTTTTGAAAATTTCGAATTATTTTATCTTTCTCTTTGAAAAAAATAATATTTTTCAAAGGATTAATAATATTATATCTCAAAATTCAGATAAAATCAAAAGAATTAAATCCTTCGAAAATATCCTTTTGAAAAAAACATCAAATAACTTTCCGCTATAAATTTCGGAAAAAATTTCAGTCAACCATAGTAAAATTGTTTAAAAAATTTTAAATTTTTTCAATCTTAAACTTTTTAGAATTTAAATTGTGCTAAAATCCATTTTAAATTATACCATTACCAAAAAAACTTCTTACAATTTTCACACTTTCACACTTTCACCACTTTCACCAAAACTTACAAAT
>CAYSKX010000112.1:0-3894 GCA_964431845.1 uncultured Nautiliales bacterium
CCTATAAAACCGAAAGTCAATTTAAAAGTGGAATTTAAAAACAAAATAGATTTACTTGGAGATGTCGATATCGAATTTGAAGACGAAACGTTTAATGTATTCGATTTTATAAAAACTTACAAAAAAAATAGTTATATTCCTTTGAAAGACGGCAACAAAGGAATAATAGACAAAAGCTATATCGAAAAGCTTGAGAGAATTTTTAAAAAAGAAGATAATAAAGTAAAAGTATCGTTTTTCGATTTGCCAGAAATTGAAAAACTAATCGAAAAAAAATCCTCACGCGCCTTTAGCGTAAGCAAGAAGTTTTTTAACGGATTTAACAAATTAAATAAAAGTCGCATAACTTATCCTACGCTTAACGCCACTCTTAGAAATTATCAAAAATTCGGAGTTAAGTGGTTTAAATACCTCTACGATAACGGATTTGGCGGATGTCTCGCCGATGATATGGGACTTGGTAAAACACTTCAAACAATAGCGCTTATTAGCTTGATATACGATAAAATCAAAGAGCCGATTTTAATAGTAATGCCAAAGACCTTGCTTAACAATTGGCAAAACGAAATCAAAAAATTCAGCACTCTTAAATATTATGTTTATTACGGTATCGATAGAGATATCGAAAAATTAAAAAATTCCAAGCTTATCCTCACAACATACGGCACGCTTAGAAACGATATAGAAAAATTAAAAGAGATAAAATTCGACACCGTCATTTTAGACGAATCGCAAAATATAAAAAATATAGAATCAAAAACCTCAAAAGCCGTTTTATTGCTTAATGCCGAGCATAGATTTGCATTATCCGGCACTCCTATTGAAAATTCTTTGTTTGAATTGTATGCGCTTTTTAGATTTTTAAATCCGGGAATGTTCGGAAATGTTAACGACTTTAAAACAAAATATTTAATTCCTATCGAAGAGAGAAAAGAGATTGAAGTTATGAACGAATTAAAAGCAAAAGTTTCTCCTTTTATTTTAAGAAGACTAAAACTTGACGTCTTAGACGATTTGCCTCAAAAACAAGAAAACGTAGTAATAGTCGATATGAACGAAAAACAAAAAGAGTTTTATCAAAAAACCAAAGCGCAATACAAAGCATTAATAGACGAAGAAATTGAAAAAAGAGGATTTGAAAAAAGCAAATTTTTCGTATTTCAGATTTTAAATGAGCTAAGAATCATAGCAACTGCACCGGAGCTTAAAAACGAAGATATAACTTCATCTAAGATACAAACGCTTTTTGAAATGCTTGAGGATATAGTTTTGAATAATCATAAAGTGCTTATTTTTTCAAATTTCTTGGGGGTTTTGGATTTAATAGTGCAAAAAGCCGAAGAAAGAGGAATTGAATATCTAAAAATGACGGGAGCTACAAGAAATAGAGAAGAGCTTGTTAAAAAATTTCAAGAAAATAAAAATATCAAACTTTTCTTATTGACATTGAAAGTCGGAGGAGTGGGATTAAATCTCACAAGCGCCGATTATGTGTTTATAGTTGATCCGTGGTGGAACGTAGCGGCAGAAAATCAAGCAATAGATAGAGTCTATAGAATAGGTCAGAAAAACAAAGTATTCAGTTATAAACTTATCACAAAAGATACTATCGAAGAGAAAATTATAAAACTTCAAGAAGAGAAGAAAAATTTAAGCGATTTAATCATAAAACCTGACGAAATTATTAAAACTCTCTCAAAAGAAGAGATAGAATATATTTTAGGAGATTGATATGGATTTAACGAAAAACGACATAGTGGAATATTTAAAAAAAATATATGCGATAAAACCGTTTCCTAAAAGTATATACGCCTCCTCAAAAAACAAATTGGAAAAATTTTTAACGGATTTTATCAAAAAAGATTTTTTAAAAATACTTAAAAACAACGAAGAAGCGTATCGATTATATTACAGATTGGTTTGGGATGACGCTGTTTTGAATTTTAAAGATTTTTTTGATGAAAAAAGTTACAAATCCACCAAATGGTGGGATCAATATCAACTAAATAAAGAGTATTGCTTTATTACGAGACAATACGAAAAAGGATATACGAGTTACGATATAATATATATTCGTCCCGAAATTAGACGTATTTTGCAAGAAATTTTTGAAAAGCCTAAATTTTATTATTTAATCGATAAAAATGTCGAAGGTAAATATCGATACAAAAATGAATTTGTTTTAGATAATTTTAATGAAATTAAACATATGAAAAATAACGGTTTATTTAAAGATATTGATAAAATATCAAAAAAAGAAATAAAACTCATAAACGCATCCGAATTTTACCCTAATGATAGAAAATATCAATATCTTGCAAGAGAATTTATCGCAAAATGCGCAAATATTTTGTTGTATCATGAAAAAGTGAACAAGATAAGCGAAACCGTTTTAAAAGAGCATATTCTTGGTATTTTTAAAAATAGATACTACCGCAGTGTCAATTCTTTGCTTATTTCTCATCTGAAATATATTAGGGATTTACCTGATTTGGAACACACTTTTTGCTTTGTGATGTTTATATTAATACATGAATTAAAAGATGAATTTATAAGTATCGAAAATATAATAAGCTTTTTAAAGTATAGAAATGCCTTGTTTTTTAGAATTCCTACAGAAGTGGCACTAAAAAGCAACGATAAAATTACAGCCGCAAAATATCCGAATGAAATCGTAATATTTCCCGCAATTAAAGGCTTTTTGTTTTATCTTGCCGCACTTGGGGTTGTAGAAATTATCTATGACGATATTAAAAACCCTTACAGTTATATAGATACCGATGTAATTTCCCCTTTTGACGGGTTAAAAGGCGTAAAACTTACGGAGTTTGGCAAATTTATAACGGGTAAAATTAAAAATTATAATTTCCCTAAATCTCAAAAAGAAAAAGAAACAATAACGTTTGACGAATTTAAACCGATTGTAAAATTACAAAACCCATCTGCCGTAACCGTTTCGCAACTTGAAAATTTTGCCAAAAAGTTGGATGAAAACACTTATTCACTCGATTTTAAAATCTTTCTTAGCGGATGCGAAAATATTGAGGACGTAGAATATAAAATAAAAGAATTTAATAAATTTTTTAAAAAAGCACCGATACCGTTTAAAAACTTTATAAACGAAATTAAAAATAATTTAAATTCTTTTTCAAGAGAGGATTTTATTATATTAAAAATCACAAATGATGATATAATAAAACATATAAAAGATAAGAAAATAAGTGATTTGATATTAAAAGCTGAAGGAAAAAGGATTTTAATCAAAAAAAAAGAATTAAGAAAATTTATAAACGCCATGAAAGAAAAGGGAATTTTTGTAAATGTTTGCTGACGCAAACGCTAAAAGCTTAAAGCATAAAGCTTAAAGCTTTTTAAGATAATTTTTTATTAATAAAAGATAATATTGCATATATTTTGCTTTGATCTTTGAGCTTTAAGCTTTTAGCTTTATAATGAAAGGTAAAACATGGAAACGGTTATAGAAGAGAAAACGCAAGATTTTAAAACGGTAAGGGTCATAGATGACAATGTTCAAAAAGAGGTGATTTTCGGTAACGTTTATATGATGGCGAGTCCGAGTAAAAGACATCAGGAAGTTGTCGGAAATATCTATTTTAATTTAAGATATGAAAACGAAAAAAACTGCGAAATTATAATAGCGCCTTTTGATATAAAACTTGAATGCAGAGGCGAAAATATCGTTCAGCCGGATGTTGTGATTCTTTGTGAAGATTATCCCTGTGCTATTTTTGAAGTATTGTCTCCATCTAGCGCTTTTAAAGATAAAGTAACAAAAAAGCAACTTTACGAATGTGCGGGTGTTAAAGAATATTTTTTAGTGGCACCCGAATATGAAATAATAGACAAGTTTGAACTAAAAGACGATAATTATGA
>CAYSKX010000113.1:0-3880 GCA_964431845.1 uncultured Nautiliales bacterium
CTCCAACGCTTACTTTATATTGTTTTCCGCCATGTTTAATAACTGCATACATTTCTTTAACCCTTTATTGGTTTTTTAGGATGAAATATTAACCATATTTTCTTAAATTAAACTTAAATTAAGAAAGTCTTAAGCTTTTATTCTTTAAAAGCTACACACTCTATTTCTACTTTTGCACCTTTTGGAAGCTCTTTAACCGCTACTGTGCTTCTTGCAGGTTTATGTTTAAAATATTCCCCGTAAACTTCATTTACCGCTGCAAAATTATTAATATCATCAAGAAAAATTGTAGTTTTTACGACATTTTCAAGTTTAACCCCCGCCGCTTCAAGCACCGCTTTTAAGTTTTCGCAAACCTGCTTTGTCTGCGTTTTGACATCTTCATCTAAAAACTCTCCTTCTGGTGTTAGTGCGATTTGTCCCGAAGTATAAATAAAATTCCCAATTTTAACGGCTTGAGAATAAGGACCTATAGCCTCGGGAGCGTTTTTGGTATATATTTTATGCATATTTTCTCCTTATATATTAGGTTTTAGATTTTAGGTCGCGCTACGCGCTTGTAGGGTTTAGGTTTTAGGTTTGAGTATTATATTTTTAAATCCTTAATCCTAAACCTTCAATCCTCAATTTCTTACCTTGATTTAATTTTGAACTAAATTTGTGAAATTATATCAAATAAGATTTTAGGTTTGAGGTTTTAGGATTTAGATGTTTTTTATATTTATATTTCTTCTAAATCCTAATTTTCCCATAAATCAAAAAAAGTATGAAAACGAAAGTTTAGCTTGATTTAATTTCGTAGAGGTAAGATATTCTACCGTTAAAACGAAATTGTTTTTAAAATCATAATTTCCGCCTAAAAGCAGAGAATTCATATTTTGAGTATAGTTTCTAATGCCGGTAATATAAGCGGTAAGATAATCGATATAAAAATCTTTTTTAGAAATTTTAGTATAAATGAATTTGTTTTGATTCCAGTCTTTATACCATTCGCTTGTTAAAGTATAGTCATAATCGCTTGCATATTTTAAGCCGAAAAGATATGAATTTTGAGCATCTTCATTTATAGCGTATTCGGCGTGCATTTCAAGTTCGGTCATTAAATTAAACGAAACATCCAAGCCGTATTTATCCGCATAAAAGTTGCTTTTTTCAATCATAAAATCGATATCCGTATTTTTATAAAGCATATAAAGTTTAGCTCCCCAGTTTTGCGATTTTTGCAAATCCGAATTAAGAGCGTTACTCGCGGGCATATAAATTAAATCTATCGAATAATTTTTAATCGCTCCATCTAAAGTGTTTATCGTCTTTAGATGCACTATTTCATATCCCTGCTTCAAATCTTCGGGGTTTAGAGGGTTTTTCGGACGCGTAAAGAAACTAACCGCACTGTAAGCGTAACCTTTACCCCATTTTAGCAGTTCTTTTCCGAGTGTTATATTTTTACTTGCATTTCCATATTTTACGGACGCTTCGTTTATAATGCCCTGTTTTTGAGTGTCATATTTATCAGTTGTGTAATACCCGCTCCAATTTCCTTTGAAATACCATTCGTTTTTTTTATAATCGCCTTCAAAATTAAGCTCACTTTTAAATCTTGTATATTTTTCCTTATCGTTAATATAATAAAACTCCGGTTTAATATATCCTTTGTAACTATAAGGCTTATCGATATCTCCGAGATCCATAGAAATGTCGATATTA
Organism: uncultured Nautiliales bacterium; assembly: GCA_964431845.1. Taxonomy (GTDB): domain Bacteria; phylum Campylobacterota; class Campylobacteria; order Campylobacterales; family Nautiliaceae; genus Nautilia. The sequence continues at coordinate 1,708 of CAYSKX010000113.1, forward strand.
TCCAACTCTCCCGCTGTTAAATAGGAGGTGAAAAAGGGTGAAAAAAGGTAAGAAAAGGTAAATATGAAAAAAACCGATTTTTTAATTCTCCATTCTCCATTCTCCATTCTCCATTCTCATTTGCGTATTTCCCCAAGATTAGGTAAAAATTCCAGCGTAAAATAAGCATCTTTTAAAATTCTTGGCTTAATTTTTGCCCAGTAAATAATACTTTTATACCCTTTTTGAAGCGGTGAGGTTGTTTGCATAATCGCAGGTCTAATTATACCGTTTCCGAAATCGGTAATTTTGCCGTATTCTATCGTTTTAATCAAAATTCCCCCGGCATAACAATCAAGTCTTAGAGGTAGTTTTCTTTTTAAATCTATTTTCATAACGACTTTTTCATAAGTAACCTCTTCGTTTTTAGCTTTAAGATACAATGTATCGCCCTCTTGTTTTTCGATGTTGTATTCGCTTGAATAATCGACTCTTAATATGTCGCTATTGTTAAAAACTCCTCCCGTTACGCTTTGAGCTGACGCCACTCTTAGAGGTTTTGCAATTCCCGGAATAAACAGCCACATATTATCACCGAGCCTAAGCAATGCTCTACCTTTATCGGTAGCGGGTTTTAGAAAAAGACTTGCAACTTTGTTTTTGCCCTTTTTTATTGTCCACATAATAAATTCTTTTTTACTTCCGTCGGGTTCGATGTTTATAAGTTTTTTATATGCTTCAAAACTTGTAGGATTTAGATTTTTGTCAATTTCTTCAAGTATATTTCCCGCAATCAAAAATAATGGCAACAGCATTATTGTTAGTAATCGTTTCATTTTTTTCCTTTTTTAGTTTTTTTACAAAGCAACAGGCTTAAAGCTTAAAGCACAAAGCTGAAAGCCTTTTTTAATTTATCGCTTTTTGCTTTTAGCTTTATGCTTTCAACGCCCCAAAGGGGCATAATTAACTTCTCAAAGCGTCAATCGGTTTAAGACTTGCGGCTTTAAACGCAGGATACAAACTTGCCGTTACTGCAATAATCACAACCATAATGCCGACACTTATTATATTGCTATAATGAATTACCGGCACTAATAGTAAATTGCTCTGCCTTCCGAAATTATAATGAATATCGCCTATTATATACACAAAAGCCACACTCAAAATCACTCCTATAAAAAACCCGAAAATTCCAAGAAGTAATCCTTCGTTTACAAACATAGAAACTACAAAACTTTTCGGCACTCCCATAGCTTTCATGGTTCCGATTTGTTTGATTCTTTCATACACGCTCATAATCATTACGTTAAGAATGGAAACTAAAACAATGGAAATAAGGATTATTTTAATACCACACGTCATTAAATCTAACATTTTAATAATATTTGCAAACGGAGAAAGTTTAAACCATGTATGCACTTCGAGTTTAAGTTTTTTGATAGTTTTGATAAATTTTATAAGTTTTTTATTTACTTCTTTTAATTTGTTCGGATTTTTTAGTTTTATTACTATTTCGTTGATTTCTTTTCTTTTAATTCTAAGAAGTTCTCTTGCGTCCTTAATATTTATATAACCGTCTCTTCCTCCCGGACCCGTTACTATTCCGACTATTCCGCTAACTTTTAGCGTTTTAGCGTTCATACTTCCGTTTTTATTTGTTGCTACAAGAACTATCGCATCTCCTATTTTTACTTTCAGCCCCTTAGCTATAAGTTCGGGCAAAACAATTTCTCCCTTTCTTGGCATATTTCCGCTTAATCTCTCTTTTATAAGAGGTAGTGTTTTAAGCTCTTTTTGAGGCTCTATTCCGTTTAGTCTAATATTAGTAGAATCGGTAAAATTACTAACCATTCCTCCAAGCTTCAATCTTTCGCTATAAGAATAAACTTCCGGCATCGAATTAAGCTTGTTTTCTATTTGTTTAACTATCTTAGGCGCTAAATTTTTATCAAGAGGCAACGAATCAAGGCTTGAAACGTATCCTTTTTTGTGGATTTGAAGTTCTCCCATTATATTATCCGTTATTTGCGCTATCATTGAATTTTTAAATCCGTTTGCGTATGTTACGTATAGCACTACAAACATAACGCCCACAGCAATCAGCGAACCGGTAAGAAACGTCCTTCTTCTCATTCTGATAAGGTTACGAAACGCTATTTTAAAACTTTCCATTTTATTTCCTTTCGTCTTTTAT
>CAYSKX010000114.1:0-3806 GCA_964431845.1 uncultured Nautiliales bacterium
AAAAAGAATTAGTAAAAATAGGAAATAAAATAGGAAGCGATGTTGCTTTTTTTATATACGATATAGATGCGGCAAACGTATATGGTAGGGGAGATATTGTAGAAGAATTTAATGAATCTTTACTTGATATCGAAGTTTTTACACCTCCTATTAAATGCTCCACACCGGATGTTTATAAAACATACAAAGAAAAATTTTTTAACCCTCAAAACACAAATTTCGATACTAAAACTTCAATAGAGCTTTTAAATAGTTACACACCCGAAGAATTAAACGATTTATTAAAACCGGCTTTTAGTTTATATCCGGATTTACATAAATACTCCGGCAAAGGATTTTTTACCGGAAGCGGAAGTAGCTTTTTTAATTATGAGTTATGAATTGTTAATTTTGAATTTTGGATTATGAATTGAGTATTAGGTTTAGTTTTAGATATTTATTCTAAATCCTAAACCCTAAATCCTCAATCCTAAATTTTATTTTACCGCTTTGAATTTTCCAAGTGCGTTTACGATAGGATAACCTGCTTTCATCCATCCAAGTATTCCGCCTTTTAAAACATAAACGCTTTTAAATTTGTATTGTTTTACAAGTTTAGCACCTATAAGTGTAGCACGTGCACCGCTTTTACAGATTACGACATAAGTATTTGCAGGTTTTAATTTTCCAACTGCAGCCATCACATCCGCAAGACCTCTTGGAATTTTTTCAAGTTCGATCCAATCTACTACCCCCGCAGCAGTTTCCGAAGGCTCTCTTACATCTAAAACAGTAAAATCTTTGTCAGCATCCATCCATTTTTTGAGTTGTTGCGGAGTAATATATTTTACATATTTTGCATTAGCTTTTACTTCGGCTTTAAATACATGAGCCATAGGTCCCGACAATGCAAATGCGCTCGTAGCAAGTGCCGCTCCCAATCCTAAAGAAACAAGTAATTTTTTCATTTTCTCTCCTTTTGAATAAGTGTTCATTTTGATACGTTTGAATTATAATTCACTTTGATAGTGTTTGTTAAGAATTTTGTATAAATATAACTTTTTTTTATACTTTAAAACTGAATTTTTCTTTTTTTTCTTGCTGATTAAATTTTTGAAGATTTTTTATTTTTCGCATTTCTAAGGAGAGTTTGTTTTTTTCTTTTTGCAATAATTTAACGGCTTCATTCATATAAGCTTGAATTTCTTTCGCTTCTTCTATAGAATTGAAAACCGCTTTTTCTTTAGAAAGTTTTTCTAATTTATCAAAATCTCGATTTATAACCGCAACTTTTAATTCGTTCAAATAACTCATAATCTTACTCCTCAAATTCGGAAAATTGAAAACCGAAATTCGACACACTTGCTTCGCAACGCCGAAATCTAAAAGCTTAAAGCCAATTAAATTTTAGAGTTTATTAATCTAAAATTCATAATTTAAAATTATTAATTAATCCTCGTCTCTTCTTTCCAAGCTTCTATAAGCCCTTTTAAAACTCTAATAACATCATCAAGATATTTTGTTTCGTTTTCGAGATTTGCTTTTGTAAGAAGTTCTAATTGATACGCATACAAACCGTTTAAATAATATGCAACATCTCCACCTTTTTCAAAATCAAGAGAATTTATAAGCTCTATGAAAATATTAGAAGTCTTTATAATATATTTAACTTTATCTTCTATATTATTTTCTTTAATGGCTTTTTTTGCAAAATTTACAAACCTCAAAGCTCCTTCATAAAGCATCAAAATAAGTTTTTCGGGTCTATCTATATTTATATTCATTTGATTGTAATTGCTAATCGCTTTATTGTATGTCATTTTTTATCCTTTATGATTTTGCCGCTATTGCAGCCGATATTGCCATTTGCAATGCTTGTGTTTGTGCATCGAATTGTCCGATTATATTATCATAAGCGGCATACCTTTTTGCCATGATTTCATATTTCGTATCCAAAAAATCATTCATAGTTTTAATTCTATCTTCATAGTCATCTTCCTCATCTTTTATTTCTTTATCAAGCAAATTTAAATTTGATTTATCCCCTGTAATTTTCATTTCAAAATCATTTTTCAAATTAGTAAAAATTTTTCCAAATAATTCTTTTACAAGTTCAGGTTTTTTTTCATAAGCTTTTTTAAACTCTTCTTCTTTAAAACTTATCATTCCGCTTCTATTCTGTTCAAAACCTACATTTGTTGCAGTAAATATAGTATTTACTTTATATTCTCTTCCATTTAAATCAGTTTTTATTTCCGTAGTATTTAAAAAAGGATTAAATATATCATCACTAAATTTACTTGAAAGCATTGTAAAATTACTATCTCCTTGAAATAATCCTACCGTTCCTTCGTCTTTATTGTAAGCAATCAAATTTTGCAAATTTGATATCATAGAATTATAATCAGCTACAAATTGTTTTATGGATTTAATCATATCATCAATATTAGAAGTAATAGAAACTGTTGATTCTCCCGTCTTTTTTAATTCTACATTCACCCCTTTAATCAAATCTTCAACTTTATTCGTCGCTCTTTGAATATCTACTCCATTGTATTTAAATTTCGCATCTTGAGCAACTTGTAATCTATTATTGTTTGAAAAATCCGTATTATCATTAAAATTGGTAGTAAGATTCGTATCATCAATAGTTATATTTCCTATTGCTTGAATATTAAAATTTATAGCATTCGTATCATTATTATAAGTAGCATTAATTTTTAAAGAATTTCCATCGCTATCTTTCAATTCTCCATTATTAAGAGCATCTATAAAATCATTTACAGTAGTTCCATTTAATACGTTCATCGTATAATCTGTTCCATTGACAGTTATTTTAAAAGTTTGATCGCTTCCACTATCATTAACTAAATCACTATCACTACTATATGAAGCCGATGCATAATTGGTTGCATTTAAATTTAAATTTTCTATAGCTGAATAATCAAATTCTATAACATTATCCTCACCTGTATTTTTTGCTTTAAGAATGAGTTTATAAGGATTTTCATCCAATCCTGTATCTATTATAGAAGCCGTTACATCGGCATCTGCATCATTTATAGCATCTTTAAGGTCATTTAATGTCGCATTTGAAGATAAAGTAAAACTCGTTAAATTACCGCCTATTCCTATTTTTAAAGTAACACTATCCGCGCTGCTATTTATAATATAATCTTGAGAAGAAAATCCTTCAGATTGATAAACATCATTTTGCGCTAATTGTTCTACATCTATTTTAAATGTTTGAGGTTTTACACCATCATCCGCTTTTACACTTACACTATCTCCGCTCACGCTTGAAGAAACTTTTGCAAATAATGTCCCATCCGCCAAGTCTAAAACATCGCTTTTTACAGTCGCTCCTATAGTAATAAATTCGGATAAAGCTTTTTCCTTTTTTTTGAGCATATCCAATTTATTTTCAGCAGGAGCCACCATTGCTTTTTTTTCAATTTCTTTTAAACCATCTATTTTATCAAAACTTAAAACATTATTACTCCCTGCTCCTAATGAAGCTAAAGTTCCAAACTCAGCCATTTTTACCCTTTCTTGTCGAATAACAATCCGACTATTTCTCTCATTTTTTGCATAAGCTTCAACGCTTCTTTCGGAGGATATTCCCTAATTACTCTATCATCTTTTGTATCAATTACTTTAACCATCAATTCATCCACTTTATCATTGAAATGAAATTTTAAAGTTATATTTAAAGGGTTTAACGCTTTATTAAGTTCCTCTGTTATTTTTCTTAATTCTTCTTTTAATTTTTCCTTATCTTGCTTTTTAATATTTTCCATATTATCATCTATTTTAGAATTATTATC
>CAYSKX010000115.1:0-3758 GCA_964431845.1 uncultured Nautiliales bacterium
GGCATAGAGGAGTTTGCCGTATTCGGAAGCGTAGCAAGGGGTGAAGATACTCCGAAAAGTGACGTGGATATAGCGATTTTGAAAATGAAATTAAAAAGTGGCTTTGATGTAATAAGGGCTAAATATTTTTTAGAAAAAACTTTAAATAAAGAGATAGATATAGGCTCGTATAAAGCCATGAAAACATTTATAAAAAATCGAATTAAAAAGGAGATGATTTATGTTTGATATTGAAAATGTAGATAGAAGAGTGGAGATGTTTATATTTGATATATTTGTAGCTATCCACAAAATCAAATTTGTAGTTAAAGATTTTGAAGATGGGGATAAGTTGTTATATTCTTGGAAAGAGTGGGATACGGTAATTAGGGAATTTGAGATTATAGGAGAAGCGAGTAAGTATCTATTAAAAGATAAATTATTAGATAAAAATTATCAAATAGTCGTAGATTTTAGAAATAAAATTTCTCATAATTATTTCGGAATTGATCCCGATATAGTTTTAAATATAGGAAAGTTTGATATAAATGAATTACTATTTACTATTGTAGATTTAATCCACTCTATTGACGAACCGTTAAAAACGGAACTTATCGATAGTTTTATAGAAGATAACAAATATTTGGATTTTATAGTAAAAGAACTAAAGGATTTAAAATAATGTATAAAAACTTTTTCAAACCTCTTTTCGATAAAATTTTAGCTTTATTATTGATAATCGTTTTTTCTCCTTTTATGATAATAACGGCTGTTTTAATATATCTATGGGACGGAAGGCCGATTATTTTTACTCAATTTCGTCCTGGATATAAAGGCAAAATCTTTAAAATTTATAAATTCAGAACGATGACAAATGAAACGGACGAAAACGGTAAATTATTACCGGATGAAAAAAGACTAAAAGGCATAGGCAAAATCATTAGAAGCTTAAGCTTAGATGAACTGCCTCAATTATTTAATATCTTAAAAGGCGATATGAGTTTTGTGGGTCCTAGACCGTTATTAATCGAATATTTAGAACTTTATAACGACGAACAAAAAAGAAGACTTAACGTTTTGCCCGGTATTACGGGTTTAGCACAAATCAACGGAAGAAATGCCATAAGCTGGAGAGAAAAATTCAAATACGACATAGAATACGTAGATAATATATCTTTTTTGCTTGATATGAAAATATTGTTTTTAACGGTTTTAAAAGTTATCAAAAGAGAAGGAATCTCCCAAAAAGGACAAGCTACAATGGAGAAGTTTAATGGAAAAAATTAACGTTTTAATAACAAGTGCGGGAAGAAGAGTTAGTTTAGTAAGAAATTTCCAAAAACATGCAAAAGTTTATACGTGTGATATGAATCCTCATCTTAGTGCCGCTTGTCAGGTTAGCGACGGGTACTTTAAAGTGCCAAGAGTTACCGATTCTTCTTATACGGATATTTTATTAAATCAATGCAAACAAAAAAACATCTCTATCATAATCCCTACAATCGATACGGAATTAACAGTATTAGCGGAAGTTAAAGAAAAGTTTGAAAAAGAGGGTGTTTTTATTGCCGTTTCTTCAAAGGAAATTTGCGAAACGTTTTATTTAAAAGATAAAACGGAAGAATTTTTTTTAAAAAACGGTTTTGATACGCCAAGAAGGGTTGATATTAACAACTGTGCTTATCCCGTATTTGCGAAATTAAACAATTCTTCATGCTCAATAGGAGCACAAATAGTATATACTCCAGAACTCGCAAAAGAACTCTCAAAAGATAAAAATTACGTATTTCAAGAATTTATTCAAGGAGACGAATATACCGTAGATATTTTTATTGATAAACATGAAGAAGTAATTTCCGTAGTTCCGCGTCTTAGAATGGAAGTTAGAGCCGGAGAAGTCAGCAAAGCCAAAACGGTTAAAGATAAAAAAATTATTAATGAAATTAAAAAACTTTGCAAAAAATTAAAAGGAGCTTACGGATGTATTACCGTTCAACTTTTTAAAACGAACAATAGAATAGTGTTTATAGAAATAAATCCTCGTTTTGGAGGAGGTTATCCGTTAAGTTATCTTGCCGGAGCAGATTATGCGAAGTTTTTAATAGAGGATTATTTCGATAAAAAATTAGAATATTTCGAAAAATGGAAAGATAATCTGATAATGCTTAGATATGATGCGGAGGTTTTAGTAGATGGTAATAGTGTTTGATTTAGACGATACTCTTTATGACGAAATAGAATTCGTTAAAAGTGGTTTTTTAGAAATTAGCAAGTATCTTGGGGATGAAAAATATTATAATTTTATGTGGGAATTGTTCAATAAAGAAGGAAGCGGAAAAATTTTCGATAAATTAATACAAACGTTTGATTTAGATGCTAATATAAATAAACTTATCGAAATTTATCGTTTTCATATGCCAAAAATCACTTTACCAAAAGAGAGCGCGGAGCTTTTAGAATTTGCAAAAATATCGGCGTTAATTACGGACGGACATTATATAACTCAACAGAATAAATTTTACGCCTTAGGACTTGATAAATATATAAAATTTCCCGTATTTACGGATTTTTATCGGACTAAAAAACCGGAATTAAAGCCGTTTTTGATGGTTATGGATAAATATCCGAATAGTGAATACGTCTATATTTCGGACAATCCGAAAAAAGATTTTTTTGCACCAAAAAAACTCGGCTGGAAAACCGTAAGATACAAAAACCCCAAAGGAATTTATAAAGATATTGAAAACAACGCTGATATCGAAGTTTATTCGAGAAAAGAAATATTAAAAACATTAAAAGGCAAACAATGTTAGACGTCTTTAAACATAAAGAAAACTTTTTAAGCAAAAGTAAAAGAAAAGAGTTTTATTTTGTGTTAAAGTTTGATGAAAACGGCGGTTATATCGAAATTACCGACAAAAAAGGCAAAGAAATACAAATAGATTATAAAAGCTATTTTGGAGTTCAAAGAGAAATTTTAAAAACAATCGACGAATATAAAAACGAGCTTCTTTTTGAAATAAGCTGGGAAGAAAAAGAAGATAAAATATACTTAGACGAAGTGCCGAGGATTATAGAATTACTAAAAAGTGTGGATAATTTTGTAGATGAAGACTTCAATAAAATAGAATTTGAAAAAGAGATAAAAAAATTCACCCTAAAAATAGAAAAAAAAGACAAAATAAAACTAACCCCGAGTTTTACGAAAATGCTTTCAAGAGAATACGCATACGAAAATTCAAAAATTATCCCCGTTTTTAACGTAGGAGATAATTTCAACAAATTAAAAAATTTCGATATTTTAATAGACGAAAAAAACTTAGAAGAGGTTTTGAGTGTTTTTGTAAGCAATTTCGAAAATGTAGAGATTGATTATGAAGAGTATGAAACGCAATATTCAAAAGCCCTTCTTAAACCTGCGCTTATTTTTGAAAAAGTTACAAGCGATAAAAGGTTGGTGTTAAAAATTCTTGCAAGTTTCGGTAATTTTCCTCCTAATTTTTTTGAGGAATTTAATCCGACACATTTAGTAGCGATTAACGATATGGAAAAAAAACTAAATATCCTTGAATGCAATTACGAAAAAGTTATTGAATTTTATCAAGATATTCTAAAAACGCTTACAAGCATAAAAAGAAAAAGCAAGAGTGATTTTTTTGAAGAAAACGGAGAATTTATTCTCGATAAAGAGATAGCGGAAGAGTTTTTAAGCAAAAAAATAGTCGATATCGTCAGAGAATGCCAAGTATATGGGAAAGAGAAGCTAAAAGAATACAAAT
>CAYSKX010000116.1:0-3746 GCA_964431845.1 uncultured Nautiliales bacterium
CATTCGTCAAGACGAGCTCCACAATTAATACAAATATCGGTAATTTTGACTGCCATACCAGCTCCTTTTAATTTAGTAATTACTTTGTAAGTAAAAATATATCATTTATTCCTTAAACATTGCTTAAATTAGAAATAAATAGATAAGTTATAAAAATCATTTATAACAATTGTTACAAATTTTTCACATCCATTCAAGCAATTTTTCCACTTCTTTAACTTCATAACATTTAATCGGCTCTTCTATAGGTTTATTCGGGACAATTGCTTTATTGAATCCTAAATTTGCCGCTTCTTTTATTCTTTGATCAAGTCCTGGAACGTCTCTTATATCTCCGACTAAGCTAACTTCTCCGATAAATACGCTTTCTTTGCTTATTTTTCTATCTCTAAAACTGCTTACAATTGCGGCTATTACCGCCAAATCAGCTGCCGGTTCGTTTATTTTGATGCCGCCCGTTACGTTTATAAATACGTCGTATTGATTAAAGGGTAAATTTAATTTTTTCTCAAGCAATGCCAAAATCATATTAAGCCTTGCCAAATCAAACCCGGTAGCGCTTCTTTTCGGAACGGAATAACTTTCACTTACAAGTGCCTGAACTTCCAAAACTATAGGTCTAGTCCCTTCCAATAAAACGGTAATAGCGCTTCCGGGTAACGCTTTTTTACTAAAAAACGACTTATTTTTCGCACTCGTTAAACCATGTTTGCTCATTTCAAAAATTCCAATTTCACTTGTTGAGCCAAATCTATTTTTAAATGATCTCAAAATTCTAAGTTCTCTACTCGCATCGCCTTCGAAATACAAAACCGTATCGACCATATGCTCTAAAACCCTAGGACCCGCAATTGAGCCTTCTTTTGTTATATGTCCTATAATAAAAATGGGAGTTTTTGTCTCTTTTGCTATACGCATAAGCTCGAAAGTTGCTTCTCTTACCTGCGAAACACTTCCGGGAGCAGATTGTAGATTTTGAGAATATATTGTTTGTATCGAATCTATAATAACAAGCTCATAGCCTTTTTTAATCTCTTCAAGTATGTTTTCCACTACTATTTCGGGCATTAAAAATAGATTTTTGTTTTTAACGCCGAGTCTATCGGCTCTGATTTTTATCTGTCCCGGACTTTCTTCTCCTGCTACGTATAAAACTTTTTTATTTATATTTCCAGCAAGTTTCATCATAAGAGTCGATTTCCCGACTCCCGGACTACCGCCTATTAGCACCAAACTTCCGGGAACTATTCCGCCTCCAAGCACCAAATCAAGCTCTTTATCGCCTGAAGCGAATCTTTCGATTTCTTCTTTTTCTATTTCTTCGAATTTTAAAACATTTGCCTTATGAGTGCGCGATTTTGAAACGGATTTTTCATCTTTAACTTCTATAAAGCTTTCCCAACTTCCGCATGCCGGGCATTTCCCCATCCATTTCGCACTTTTATATCCGCATTCGATACATTCATAAACGGTTTTTGTTTTTTTCAATTTTTATTCTCCATTTTTAAATATGCTTAAATATTCGCATAATACCAAAAAACAAAACAAATCTGACATTTTCACCATTTTCACTGTTTTCACTATTTGTAAGTTTTGGTGAAAGTGGTGAAAGTGTGAAAATTGTAAGAAGTTTTTTTGGTAATGGTATAAGGTTAATTTTATAAATTTAAATCAAATCGACAAAATCAATTAATTTTTTATCACTATTAATTTGTTATAATTAGAAAAAAAGCAAAATATATATTTAAAAAAGGATACGTTTTGAAAAAATACATAGTCGCACATTCACCTGACGCGGATGATATTTTTATGTATTATGCTATTAAATTCGGGTGGATAACAAATGACCCTATGGGTGGTTGGGTAGGCAGTCAGAATGGAAAATTGAGAATTAAATACAATTTTAAGAATATAGCTGAAGATATTGAAACCCTTAATCAAAAAGCACTTAAAAATATATATGATGTCAGTGCTATTAGTTTCGGAGTTTATCCGTTTATAAAAGATGAATATGCACTTTTGCAAACAGCCGTTAGTTTCGGTTACGGTTACGGTCCTAAACTTGTAAAATTAAAAGGAAAAAAACTAAAACCGAATTTCAAAGTGGCTTTAAGCGGAGAATATACCACTAACGCTTTGATTTTTAAAATAGCATATCCCAAAGCAAAGATAGTTTATAAAAATTTTCTTGATATTGAAGAAGCGGTATTAAATGGTGAAGTTGATGCGGGAGTGTTAATTCATGAAAGTATTTTGACATTTAACGAACAACTTGAAGTTGAAAAAGAACTTTGGAATATATGGTGCTCCCTTGCGGGAGAAATTCCTTTACCGCTTGGAGGAATGGCTATAAGACGCTCTATTCCTCTTTTTAATGCGATAGAAATTGAAGATATTCTAACAAAAGCCGTTAAAGTGGCAAATTCACATAAAAATATCTTATCAAAAATGTTAATCGAAAGAAATTTGGTTCGAGTCGATGATAAAATTTTAGATAAATATCTCTCTCTTTACGCAAACGACCAATCCGTTACACTTGATGAAGAACAAATAAACGCTATTAATAAACTATATGAAATAGGATATAAAGCGGGAATACTTCCTAAGATGGAAGATATTAGAAAATATATGATACCGAGAGAATATAAAGAATGGAGAATTGAGAATTAATTTTGAATTAAAATGGAGCGCCGGTTTTAACCGGTAATTTAAAGAGAGTGAAAAAGGGCAAGAAAGGGTGGAAAGAAATGAAAAGTGAAAAGTTTGAAGAATGGCTTGAGAGAAACGAATTGTCTTTAAAATGTAAGCCTCGCACTCAAAGGGCGAGTTATATTGAATTTTTCGAAGGGGAGTTTAAAGGAGACAAAGTTTCGAAATTTCAAAGAGGGGAGGTTTATTTTGCAAAACTTACTAAGAGTGCGAAAACAAGACCTTTTTTGATTTATCAAAATAATTATTTAAATGAAGCTTGTTTTGAAGGGATTTATCATACCGTAGTGGTTTTACCGTTATCGGGGCAAATTCTAAACGGGGATTATAGGGTTTTTATCAAAAAAAGGGATTTAATGGTTTGCGATAGCGAAATAGTAACTAATGCAATTGGTATAATATCAACGGGAAAAATTCTTTTTTCAAAAGGAATTGTTACGAAACTAACGGATGAAGAAATGCAAAAAGTAAATAACGCGGTTATGAAAGTTATAGGAGTGGATTTTGCAATCTGAGATTATAGCCTTAGCGGTTCAAACACTAAAAATGGCGCTTATTCTAGCGCTACCTTCTTTGCTTGTAGGTATGATAGTGGGATTATTAATTTCCATATTTCAAGCGACTACCCAAATAAACGAAATGACTTTAAGTTTCGTTCCGAAAGTTCTTGCTATCGTAGTGGTTTTGATTTTTATTATGCCTTGGATGATGAATGAAATAATAGATTTTACAACTTATGTATTTAAACTTATACCTACATTCCTAAGGTAAATGGAGAATTAAGAATTGAGAATTGAGAATTATAAAAATTTGGTAAAATGGAAAATTATAGATTTTTCTAAGTTTTCAAGTATAAAAATCGGACCTAAAATAAAAGTAAAGATTATCAATGAAACGAATTATAACGGTGAATTTTTAATCGGTCGTGCTACAAATACCCTTATATCCGATTCGGCAAAAAATCTTGCGGTGCTTGATGATAAATACAAATTTATCGAAATAAAAAATGGTTATTTGTATGTAGGTGCTAAAACAAA
>CAYSKX010000117.1:0-3742 GCA_964431845.1 uncultured Nautiliales bacterium
CACTTTCACTAAAACTTACAAATAGTGAAAATGGTGAAAATGTCAGATTTGTTTTTTTGGTATTAAAACAATATATAAAATTTCAATTCTCAATTCTACATTCTCAATTCTCAATTATTTACTAAGTTTTTTAAGCGCTTCTTTAATAACCTCTTCCACATTGCCTTCAATGCCGTTTAAGACTTTTAGAATATCTTCTTTTTTAAAGCCGAGATTTTCAAGCGCGCTTAAGGCTTGTGAGTGTGTAGGATTTTGAGATTCTATATTTATTTCAAACCCCCCCATCTCTAAAAGAATTCTTTTCGCACTCTTAGGCCCTATTCCGGGTATTTTTTTAAGAGCGTTTATGTTTTGAGTTGAAATTATATCCATAAATGTTGCGGGAGTGTATGTAGAGCATATTGCCAAAGCGACTTTCGGTCCTACTCCGTTTAGTTTTATAAGCGAATCGAATAGTTTTTTTTCGTTTTTATCCGCAAATCCGTATAAAGAGTATTCGTTTTCTTTTATAATTTCGCTGATATAAAAAACCCCCTCTTCTTTCGCATTCGAAAAAGTCATCAAACTGACATTTAATTCATAAATCATATCACGCACATCAAGCAAAATTTTACCCGCCTCTTTTTCATAAATCTTACCCTTTAGAGCTGCTATCATTATCATCCTTTATTCTTACAATTTTATATGCATCACCGTAATCTTTTAATTTAAATCCACACATTCCTTCATCCCCTTTCGTATCATATGTAAGTTTCAATGGTGGTTCGATCATGTCAAATTCAACTCTATTATAAGATGTCCAAGGCGAAAGATTTATTATTTTTGCATTAAAAATAGCCGTTTGAAAATTTTGCAATGTTTCTTGTAATTCTTTAAGGTCGTTTTTTAATAACGCTATATCGTTTTTTAACTCCAAAGCTTTATCTCTAAAAGAATTATATTCTTTAATTTTTTTTATTACATGAGGAGAAACTTTAATGCCTTGCGCTTTTTGTTGTTTATAAGTTTTTTTTAATTTTTCTATAGTAGGTTTGTTTTTCATTAAAACTTCTTTTCTTTTGTTGTATTCTTTTGTTTTTATATTAATATTTTGCATAATTTCTTTTACTCTTTTTTCTAATTTTTCCGCATCAGTTTCTTTTCCGAGAACTTCAATAGGATTTATAACAAATCTATTCTCTCCGCCTTTTAATTTGTTGATTTTTATTTCTTTTAATGCAAATACTTCCACATGAGAGCCTACTATATCAAACTCTACTTCTTCAGCGATAATTTTGCCTCCTATAGTTTGTTTGATTTTAACTTTTTTACCTTTAACCGTGCCACCTTCTAATCTATTTATTTTAATTTCTTTACCTTCTATATATCCTTTATGGATATTTATATCGGCTTTATCGGCTTTTATAAGCGCTTTTTGATGCGTTTGACCTTCAACCATTAATTCCTTAGCATTTATTTTAGCTGCCTTACCTACATTACCTCGAACATTTAAAATTGTAGTTTCAACCGTCATATTATCAGCGATAGCTTCTTTTAAAGCGTCACTTTCTTTTACATCCAAATGAACGTCCGTTTCTTTTGCTCCTCTAACGTTTCCGGTTTTTAAATTAATTTGTTTTACTTCCATTTTGTCTTTAATGGAATAAGAGTCTCCATCTTTGTATATATAACCGTTTTTAAGAGCTATATATAAAATTTTTTCTTCCGTTTCTTTTGTTTGTATTTCATCAGGATTTACACCAATACTCGGAATATTAAAATCTTTTATAGGGGGTATTAAGATAATTTTCCCTTTACAATTTCTTCCGTTTCTTCCTTGAACCGGTTTAATTATTTCTATTAGAATTTCTCCTTTTTTTACTGGAAAAATCAGATCTTTTTTTATATCTTCTTTGTTTTTCAAATAATGATATATTACTTTTCCTTCTAAGTTTTCAACAGGATCAAGACATTTGCACAACTCTATCGTTTCTTCTTTTTCTAGATGCCCTAAAATCCTTACTTTAGCTACTATTTTATCGATATCCGAATTCATTTTATCGTCAAAAAGCTCAATAAGCATCGAATTTCTTATTTTTTTCTTATTCAATTCGGTTTTTATCATTTGTTTTAATTCTGGAGTATAAGTTAACAATGAATTCGGTTTAACTATATAAACGGCATGAGTCATATATTGATTTGTTTGAATCTCCCCTATTAACTCAAATCCTTTCGTTGAAGTGTATTTGTTTATTTCTATATTATACACTTGTTTAATTTCGTTTTTTTCATTTATTAAAAATTCTTCGGTTTTTATTAATTCTTTATGTTCTTCTTTAAATTCTACAAAATCGTTATCTCCGATTTTTATATAAGTTTCAAAACTCAAAATTCTAAAATCCAAAGCCGATAACGGTATATTATTACTGCTTGAAATTTTTAACAAAGCTTCATTTACGTTTTCTGTTTTTGTAATCAACGGAAATGCTATACGCATTTGCTTTTTTTCTTCTTTTTTTAAAAAATTAAATAATCCCAATTTCGCAATCCTTTTTGGTATAATACCGAGTATGTTTAAATCAATTATCGTCAATTTTCTCGGAATCTTTAATTCCAGAATCTTAGGATTCATTCGTGATTTGTTAAGTGCTTCCGTGCTCGGCGCAAATATATATTCGGATATTTTTTTCGTCGCTTTTAAATTTCCAAATCTATTTAGACGAATATTTGCCGAAGGAGCTTTTACGCAAAGCTTTTTACCAAGTTTCGCAAAAGCTAAATACAAACCGCGTTTTTCATGGCTTGTTTTTAAGAAATTATTTATAATTATATTTATTTTATCATTGTTTGTAACTGTATTTTCAAATTTTATTACACAAATATTAGCTTCCGGATTTAGCGAAGAAGCTAAAAAACTGGCTTCTTCACTTATAGCGCTTAATTTTTGGTATCTTGATTTGATTTTTATAGTAACGTTTCTTGCTTCATTATTACAATATAAAAAACATTTCGCAACTACCGCTTTTTCTACAGCGCTTCTTAATATTTCTTTAATTGCCGTTTTACTTTTATCTATGAATTTACCCAAAGAACGGATTATATGGTATATGAGTTTCGGCGTTATCTTAGGAGGAATTGCGCAAGTTGTTACTCATATGATAGCCGCTAAAAAGAAAAAAATACTAAAACTTATTTGTAGCGGTGCAAAAAGTAAAAAAAAATCCGATATTTCAACGTTTAAAAAACACTTTTTACCTTCAATTCTCGGCAATTCCACGGCACAAATCAGCGCCTTTATAGATACATGGCTTGCGACCTTTTTAATTAGTGGAAGTATTAGCTATCTTTATTACGCAAACAGACTTTTTCAGCTACCGTTCGCACTGTTTGCCATTGCCACCTCAACGGTGCTTTTTCCGAGAATTACTAAAAATTTAAACGACAATAAAAAACAAAAAGCATTGCAAAGCATGAAAAAAGCGTTTTGGATTTTGTTTTATTTATTGATTTTATCGACAATCGTAGCCGTTATAGATTCTAAAGAAATTATTAAATTGCTTTTTGAGCATGGAGCATTTACACCTAAGGATACGGAATGGACATCGACGGTATTAATTATGTATATGATAGGACTAATTCCTTACGGACTTAATAAACTTTTTTCTAGTTTTTTATATGCTACGCACAATCACATAAAATCCGCTTAAATTTTCTCAATTTCGCTTTTTGTAAAAATTATTTTTTCAGCAAGTTTGAGATTTCT
>CAYSKX010000118.1:0-3668 GCA_964431845.1 uncultured Nautiliales bacterium
ATCGTAGTTTTACCGCTACCGCTGACACCCGTTAAAAAAACAAACTCTTTCGTTTTGATTTTAAAATCGGCATTTTTTATTATGAGTTCGTTTTTATAGCCGATACACAAATTTTTAGCTTCCACTAATACACCCATTAAACAACCTTTTTAATTCGATATGTGCAAGATAATTTTCTTTTATAAAAGCTGGAAATTTAAAATATTCCGGTTTTTCTTTATTCAAAATATATACATGTTCCGGTCTATTGAAATTACCAATAGTAGCTCTTATGAGCTCTCTTTTATCATCTATTGCAAAAACTTTTTCTATATGAACAAGAAATTTATCGTATAATTTCGGTTTAAAATCCAAATTCGTAAGTTTCGATTTGAAATCAAAATCAAATTCTTCTTTTAATTCGTTCGAAATTTGATGATTAATCATATAAATATCGTAAATATCTTTATTCATTTTTTGCCATCTATCTTCATATTTGCTTAAAACTACAAACGGCATATTTTTTTTCACTTTCAAATCGATTTTTTTAAATTTCATAAACTCTTTAAACGAATACTCAAAATAATTATCGCTATCCGTTCGTAAATGCAAAAATCCGTTTTTTTGAAGCGTTCTTATAGATTCTTTGATAAAATCCTCGTTTATTACTCTTCTGTGAGGTTTTTTATCCCATGGAACGGGAAAATGAATATATATCGAATGCAATTGATTAGAGTTAATTTTACTAAGAATTATCCTTGCGTCATGATTTATTATTCTTATGTTTTCGATTTTTTCATGAATACATCTTTTTAAAACCTGCTCGATAGAGGGTTTATGAATTTCTATTCCAAGTATCGTTTTTTCTGGATATTCTTTTGCAAGATAAATCAAATGCCTCCCGCTTCCGAATCCAACTTCAACAATATCGATACCATCTAAATTATCGGAAATATCAAGTAAGTTTTTACTTTGAATTTTTTCTTTTATACCGCTAATATTTTCAAATAAAACATTTGAATTATGCAAACGAACAAATGCGTTATAAGCTTTTTTTATTTCACTTATCAAAGGTCTTGTAATTTTATCGTATTTAATAAGATAATTACCTTGCCTTTTTAAAATTTTAATTAAAAACTTAGCTTCCGGCGTTTTAACCGCTATTAACTCTTCAGCCTTAAATAAAAATTCGACATCGTCTATTTTGACGGGATATTTTATATTTTCTTTTATATCATCCACGACGATATGAGGCATTAAAAATTTACCTCCACCGTATTCGGTTCGGAAAATAAACCATATTTATCTATCGCATAAATATCATACACATAAGAGTGTTTACGTTGAACGTCTCTATCCGTAAATTTATCCGAATTTACTATATATTTACGTTTTTTCGCATTAAAAACGTTACCTTCTTTACGAACGACTAAATATTTAACCGCTCTATCATCCGGACTTGAAAATATAAACGTAACTGTATTTTTTGTAACATTCGTAGAAACTAACGGTTTAGCCGGAATAGCAAGAGTTTGTCCTAAAACTACCGGAGTATTTTCAAGTAACGATTCGGTATCATGAATACTTACAGCCGTAACTTTATAATATTTCGTAATCCCGTCTTTATTTATAATGTCCGTAAAAGTCGTTCCTTTCGTTTTTGCTATGGGAGAATACATTAATCCGAAATAGCTTTTAGTATAAATTTTATAATACTTAGCATTTGTTACGGGCGACCATGTTAAAACTATTTTTCTCGGGAGATTATTAGTCGCTTTTATATTCGAAACTATAGGAGGTTTAGGATAAGTGGACACACTCAAGATTTGAGAAGGCAAAGATTGTAAATTATCATACGTATAAGCGATAATTCTATATTTATAAATTTTCCCGTCTCTTAATCCTTTATCTATAAATTCCACATTGTATCTTGGTGTCAAATCGGATAAATTTTCCCATTTTACATTTTTATCGTTTAATCTTTGAATTATATAACCTTTAACTCTCTCGTTTAAATGAGGTCTGAAAATAATTTTCACCATTCCTTTTTTAAGCGGTTTAACTTCAAGAGGTATAACGGGCGCTATTGTAGGAAGTGTTTTTTGTGCTATTTCTTTTGAAAGGGACGGGATTTTGGTTTTGTTAAACGTCGCAATTCTATACATATATTTTGTGGAAGGTTTTAATCCGGTATCAACATATATCGTTTGAAAGGGATCGTTAATCGTGCTAAGCATTTTCCATTTACGGGTTTTATTATCGTATTTTTGGATATAATATCCACTAATGCCTTTTACGACATTCCACTTAAGTGCTATTGCGTTTCTATCCGGATATGCTTTAAACATTTGAACTTTCGGTAAATTCGGATTCGATTTAAGTGCTGGTTTTGAGTTTGTCGCACATCCGGTTATAAGAAGTAAAAGCGTTAGATAAAGAGCTAATTTTTTCATGTCGAAATCCTTTAGGAAGTTGTTTTTTAAAATCATCAAACACAGGTGCAATTATACTAAGTTTTTTACCGCTCGGGTGAATAAAATACAATTCAAATGCATGTAACATAACTCTTAGAATTTTTTGCTCTTTTTTGCCGTATGTAGTATCACCGCGGATATATCGTCCGATTGTGCTTAAATGCACTCTTATTTGATGGGTCCTACCCGTATAAAGCTTAGCGGCTGTTAAATATTCGTATATGGGGACGAAAAGGGTTTTTGCGTTCTTTCCGTTTTTTACATACGCCATTTTGAGTCTGTTTTTGGGATTACGTGCTATGGGTTTATCAACACAAATCGCTTCTTTTAACGGTTCGTTTAGAATCATCAAATAATATCTGCCCATTGATTTGTCTTTAAGTTGTGCGCTTAAAAACTCATGCGCTTTATTGTTTTTTGCAATTATCAAAGCTCCGCTTGTTTCTTTATCTATTCTATGAACTATTCCAAATCTCTCTTCACCTGCAATGTTTGAGAGTCTATAATTTTTGCTTTTGAGCCAATCAACTATAGTGGCGACTTTTACGCTCGGTGCCGGATGAACTACTATCCCGGGCGGTTTATTTATAACTAAAACGTCTTCATCTTCATACAAAACTGGAATATCGAAATCTACTTCATATTTTTCCTCGGAATATTCCGTTTTTTTAAACTCAACTTCAATATTATCACCTTTTTGAAGCTTAATACCGCCTTTTTTTATTAATTTACCGTTTAAAGATACTCCGCAATTTTTTATTAAACGCTCTATTTGATTACGTGATATATTTAATTTTTCACTCAAAAACTTATCAACTCTTTCATTTTTATCCGCTATGAATTTTTGTCTCAAAAAAACCCTTTTTTTATTAGAAGTTTAGGAGGAAAAGAGAAGAGGTATTTAAAAATCTTAAATTTTGAATTTTAAATTATTTTTTAATTTATAATTATTTTTTATTTCCTCAACCCTAGCCCCATCATTCTCTTTATTGTTAAATAATACCATGACATTTTCACCACTTTCACCACTTTCACCACTTTCACCACTTTCACATTTTCACCATTTTCACATTTTCACCACTTTCACCACTTTCACATTTTCACCATTTGTAAGTTTTAGTGAAAGTGTGAAAATTGTAAGAAGTTTTTTTGGTAATAGTATAACCAATAAACCAATAACAAATTACTTCAAAAAAAAGTTAAAAGCATTATTTA
>CAYSKX010000119.1:0-3654 GCA_964431845.1 uncultured Nautiliales bacterium
AAGTTTAGTGCGCGAACTTTCATCTTTTCCTTTTACGATATATCCTCCTTCGCTTCTACTAAATTGCGGCATAAGTCCTATATGTCCGACAACGGCAATTGCATTATCCGTAAGAAGTTTTATCGTATCGGCTTTTTCAGCTCCCCCTTCAAGTTTAACGGCGTCGGCTTTGGTTTGTTTGTAAATTTTAGTAGCGTTTTCAAGAGCTTTTTGAGGAATTGAATAACTGCCAAACGGCATATCGCAAACAATATAAGCTCTTTTTGCTCCTTTACATACGGCGCGGGTGTGATAAATCATCTGTTCTACTGTTGCATTCAATGTGTCACTTTCTCCAGCAAAGCTCATGTTAAGCGAATCTCCTACCAATATTATATCCACAAGATCATCGAATATTTTTGCAAATAATGCATCATATGCCGTTATCATCGTTAATTTTTCTTTTTTATAAAGTGTTTTTAAGGTGTTTTTCATTGCCGTCCTTTGGTATAATTTCATTAAGTTAATTATACCAAAGGAAACGCATGAAAAAATTAATTTCTTATATAACATGCTCATATCCCGATAAAAATTTCACAATCGATTTGATTTATACTTTAAAAGAAGCCGGAAGTGATGCTATCGAGCTTGGTATTCCGTTTTCCGACCCGGTGGCTGACGGAGCGATAATTCAAGAAGCCAACAAACGTTCTCTTGAACTTGGTTTTAAACTTAGCGACGTTTTTGAAGTAAGTCAAAAAGTTGCAAAAGATATAGATACGTATTGGATGGGGTATTTTAATAATTTTTACCATAAAGGTTACGATTTTATGGTTTCTAAAGCGCAAAATGCCGGAGTAAAAGGATTTATTATTCCGGATTTGCCTTATGAAGAGGCTGTGGAATATGAAGATAAATTTCCTCTTATATCATTCGTAGCACCGACGGATTCGAAAGAAAGAATTAAAAACATCTTAAAAAATCCGCAAGAGTTTATATATATGGTAGCTTATGCAGGAATTACCGGAGCGAATAAACAAGAAGACTTAAGTGAAATTATAAACACCGTTAAAGAAATTACAACTACACCTCTTTATATAGGTTTCGGAGTAAATGAAAAAACGGCGCGCGAGAAAGCTAAAGGAGTTGATGGCGTAATAGTTGGAAGTGCGTTTATTAAAATTTTACTTGAAGATATAAGCAATTCCAAAAAGCTTAAAAAAATAGCTCAAACGGCAAGGGTTATAAAGGAGGAGATTAATTGAATGGAGAATTGAGAATGGAAAATGGGGAATTAATTATGAATTTTGAATTAAAATTACTAATTGGCTTTTAGCTTTCGGCGTTGCGAAGCAACTATGTTGGATTGTGAATTAAAATATCTAAATTCTAAAACCTAAATCCTCAACCCTAAACCCTAAATTAAAATTAATTTTAAAAGGAACTGTTATGAAACTTGGAGTTAATATAGATCATATTGCTACTATCAGAAACGCAAGAAAAATAAACGAGCCTGATCCTCTATCGGCTTTGGAGATTTTAAAAGAAGCGGGAGCTGATCAAGTTACGATTCATCTAAGGGAGGATAGGCGACATATTACGGATTTCGATGCTCAAAGAATTATACAAAATAGCTTTTTACCGGTAAATATGGAGTGTAGTATAAATGAAGAAATTATCGATATTATATGCTCTCTTGCCCCTCATAGGGCTACGCTTGTTCCAGAAAAAAGAGAAGAAGTTACAACCGAAGGAGGGCTTGATGTTATTAAATTCAATTCCGAAATAAAACAAGCCATTGAGAAACTTCACAAAAACAATATTGAAGTTTCTTTATTTATAGATCTCGATTATGAACAAATTAAAAAATCCGCCGAATTAAAAGCTGATATGATAGAACTTCATACCGGAAGATATGCTAATTTGCACCTTGCTCTTAATACCAACATAAATAAAACTCCTTTTAAACTATTTGACAATCTCGATACCAAAACGCTAAAAAAAGAATTAGAACTTGAATTAAATCTTTTAAAAGACGCCGCAATTTTGGCAAATGAATTAGGAGTTGGGGTAGCTGCGGGTCATGGACTTAATTATCAAAACGTTAAAGAAATAGCCTCAATACAGCAAATAATTGAACTTAATATAGGTCATAGTATCATAGCAAATGCCGTATTCATAGGACTCAAAGAAGCTATTGTTAAAATGAAAGAATTGATAAACTAAAATTTCTAACAATAAAAATCAAAATTAAAATTTCGATTAATCGAAATCGTAAGTATCTTTAGAAATAATTACGGCGGCAATAGCAAAACCTCCATCATGAGAAATTGACAAATCGGCATATTTGAGATTAAATTTTCGAATAGTGGTCGGAGCAAAATAAGGCTTACCCTTTTTGTTTTTTACAATTTCTATATCTAAAAAAGAGCATTCTTTTCCGATACCTACACCGAGAGCTTTGGAAAAAGCCTCTTTAGCAGCCCAAAAACCGGCTGCGGTTTGAGTGGACGTAACTATATTTATTTCACTTTCGTTAAGGTATCTTTGTAATGCTTTATTGCCGAATTTTTGCAACATTTTTTCTATTCGTTCGATAGAAACGATATCGATACCTATCATTATTGTATTACAAACTCCGTGAAATAAACATGTCTTATTTCTCCACTTGTAAGAAAAGAATTGATTTTTTTCTTTATTTCCTCTTTTAGTTTTTCTTTACCTTTAGATGTTTGAATTTCTTCTATTGTTTTAGAAGAAAGTATTCTTATGATTAAATCTCTAATTGCCGAAAGTTTTTTATCTATTTCTTGTTGAAGTTCTGGTGAATCAAGCTCAATATCGATTTTGCATTTCAAATACCTACTTGAGTTGTTTGAGACCAAATTTACCACAAATTTATCAAGAGGATAAATAGGTCCTATTTCTGTCATATCTGCAACTTTTTTCTTTTTTTCGACTTTTTTAGGTTCTTGTTGCTGCGGTTGTTCTTCATCATTGTTGCTTAAAAGAAAATACGCCACTAAACCTCCAACTATAAGCAATAATAACAAAAGCACGATAATGACAATCAACAGCAATTTATTGCTTCCGCCTTCTTTTTTTTCCTCTTCTTGTGAATCTTGTTTTTCTTTTTCTTCAGCCATTTTTATCCTTTGAATTAGTTTGTTATAATTTTAGCAAAAAAAGGCGCGTTTTGATAAGTAATTTCTTTTATATAATCGGTAAAAGTGTAATTGATTTTATAGATGCTCTCGGAAAATGGACAGTGTTTCAATTTAAATTGTTGCCGTTATTTTTTAAACCTCCTTTTAGAATTAAGCAAATTTTCGAACAGGTTAGTTTTGTAGGATTCGAAAGTTTAGGAGTTATATTTTTAACATCCTTTTTTACCGGACTTGTAGAAGCAGTTCAATTATATAACGGATTTCATAAATTCGGAGTGGAAGATTTTATGGGATATACTATTTTTATATCGATATGTAAAGAATTAGGACCCGTTTTTGCAGCTTTAATGGTTGTAAGTAGAAGTATTAGCTCTTATGCTGCAGAACTCGGAAGTATGAGAGTTACGGAACAAATCGATGCACTTGACGTAATGGCGGTAAATTCGAAACAATATTTAATAGTTCCGAGAATATTAGGGACCATAATGTCTTTGCCGCTTTTGATTTT
>CAYSKX010000120.1:0-3641 GCA_964431845.1 uncultured Nautiliales bacterium
CCTTCTCCTTTTTCGATAAAAGGAGGCTCACCACCTACGCTTTTAAATGCGCGAACCGGAGAATTAACTCCACCTACGATATATTTTTTTGCTTCTTCAAATATGCTCATGATTATCCTTTTTGATAAATATTTGTTAAAATTATACAAAAAAAGGTTGGCAATGAAAATAGATGAAAGTTTGGTTAAAAGATTAGAGACGCTAAGTATGGTTGAAATAGAAGATAAAACTTCTATGGCAAAAGATTTGGCTGAAATCGTAGAATTTGTCGAAATGCTAAACGAACTTGATACAAGCGGGATAGATGCCGCTTTTAACACGCTTGATAATTCTACATATTTAAGAGAAGACGAGCCGGTTAAAACTGAAGTAATCAAAGACATATTAAATAATGCTCCAAAATCAAAAGACGGGTTTTTTATAGTCCCAAAAATTATAGAATAAGAAAAAGCTATGGCGTTATCGTATTCATTAGAACAACTTTTAAAAAGTATAAAAGATTATAATGCATCGGATTTGCATTTGAATGTTAATTCCGAGCCTATGCTTAGAATTGACGGAAGACTTACTCCTTTAAATCTTCCTAAACTTGCGAAAGAAGATACTATTGAGCTTTGTTATTCCGTGCTAACCGAAAAACAAAAATCGGAATTCGAAGAAAATTTAGAACTTGATTTTTCTTTTGAAATACCAAAAGTTGCAAGGTTTAGAGCGAATTATTATTACGAAAGAGAAAATGTAGCGGCAGCATTTAGGATTATTCCAAAAAGACCTTTAACGCTTAACGAATTAAACGCACCGACTATTTTTAAAAAAATAATTAAAAAAGAAAAAGGTTTGATTCTTGTAACGGGACCTACCGGAAGCGGTAAATCAACCACACTTGCCGCAATGATTAACGAAATAAACGAAACGTTTGCTAAGCATATCATTACTATTGAAGATCCTATAGAGTTTGTTCATCAACATAAAAAATCTTTAATTTCCCAAAGAGAAGTAGGGCGCGACACTAAAGCGTTTGTAAATGCACTTCGTGCGGCGCTTAGGGAAGATCCGGATGTAATATTAATAGGTGAAATGAGAGACAAAGAAACGATAGGCGCGGCAATTACGGCGGCAGAAACGGGGCACTTGGTGTTTGGGACGCTTCATACCAATTCGGCTTCACAAACTATAAACAGAATCGTAAACGTATTTCCCGCCGATGAGCAAGAGCAAATCAGAACCCAGCTTTCAATGGCGCTTCTTGGGGTTATTTCACAAAGTTTGCTTCCTAAGATAGGAGGAGGAAGAATAGCCGCTCATGAAATAATGATAAACAATCCGGCAATAGGAAACCTCATCAGAGAAAATAAAATTCAGCAAATATATTCTCAACTTCAATTAAATCAAGGAGTTACGGGGATGCAAACTATGAATCAAGTATTAGCAAAATATGTAAAAGAGCGTTTAATTGATAAAGAAACAGCAATGTCATATTCAACTAAACCAGAAGAGCTTAAAAGGATGATAGGAGTTTAGTAAGAATAATACAAAAAAACAAAACAAATCTGATATTTTCATCATTTTCATTGTTTTTACTATTTGTAAGTTTTGGTGAAAGTGGTGAAATGGTGAAAATTGTAAGAAGTTTTTTGGTAATGATATAAAAAGTAATTTTACAAAAGAGCAAAATATGAAAGCGTTTGTATTAAAAAAAATAGTCGAAAATATTAAAAATCATAAATATATAAAAAGAGCGTTAAGAGTTGATGAAAATCTTATTTTAATGCAGTTTGATAAAGATAATTATTTTTTCGACGTTACAAAAGGAAGTGGCGATATTTATATCAATATCGATTATCCTCTTTCGCGTAAATTTCAAGCGCCTTTTGATGTTGTGCTTGAAAAAAAATTCACAAAATCGGAAATTATGGGCGTTGAAGCCAAAGAGAGAATACTTACTATAAAAGCGCAAAATCAAAACCGTTTTAAAAAAGAGGCTTTTAAAATCAGATTCGAATTTACGGGGCGTTATACGAACGTCATTATCTTAGATGAAAATGACGTAATTGTAGAATCCCTTAGACATATAAGCGAAAACCTATCTTCAAGAATTATTCAGCCGAGTGTAAAGCTTAAAGAGTTACCCAAAGTTGAAATAAAAGAAAAAGTTTTTGAAATAGATAATTTGGAACTATACACAAAAGAGCTTTTTAATAAAAAATATCAAAATAGATTAAAACAAAAAAAAGATGCGGCAATAAATCGTATAAACAAAAAAATAAAAGAGATTGAAAAAAAACTCTCAAAACTTGAAAATGAACAAAAATTGCTTGAAAAATCCGAACTTTATAAAAAATATGCAAATATCGCAATGGCAAACCTTCACAAAATAAAACCTTACACGAAAGAGCTTAAAACTTATGACTTTGAAGGAAATGAAATTGCGATTCCTTTGCCCGAGCTTAAAAATATAAATGAAATAGGAAATTATTTTTATAACGTTGCTAAAAAAGCCAAAAGAAAAGCCGAAAATCTTCATATCGAAAAAAATTACCTCTTATCTCAACTCGAATTTTTGCAAAATTATAAAAAACTAATCGAAAATACCACTGACTTAGGAAGTTTGAATTATTATAAACCCGCCAAAAAAGAAAAAACGAAAGATGAAAACATAGCCGAATTTTTTATTGATAATTATAAAGTGCTTGTCGGAAAAAATGAAAAAGGAAATATTAAATTATTAAAAACCTCATCCGCAAACGATTTGTGGCTTCATATCAAAAATTA
The DNA here is from genome assembly GCA_964431845.1 of uncultured Nautiliales bacterium. Taxonomy (GTDB): domain Bacteria; phylum Campylobacterota; class Campylobacteria; order Campylobacterales; family Nautiliaceae; genus Nautilia. The sequence continues at coordinate 2,773 of CAYSKX010000120.1, forward strand.
TCCCGGCTCTCATGTAATTATTAAAAACAATAAACTAAGCATCCCTCAAAACGTAATATACGAAGCGGCAAAGCTTGCGGTGGCGTTTTCTAAAAAAAACGAAGGCGTTGTCGATTATACTAAAAGAAAATTCGTAAAAGTTAAAGATGGTGCAAATGTAGAATATGGAAAATATTCAAATATAAAGGTTACGTTATGGGACTAATAGGGGAAGTAACGCAAATCAATCAAAACATGCACGTTGCTTCTACGATGGCGGCCGATAATCAAGCAAGAGAGCAAACAAGTAAAGAGTTCCAAAAAATCATAAATGAAGAAAAAGAACTAAAAGTAAGAAAAATACGCCCCGTAGAACAAGGTGAAAAAATAATCGCTGAAGATGATAGTAAAGAAGATATAAAAAGGCAAAGCAAACATTTGGATTTAAAAGCGTAGTTATTAGTGAAAAGTGAAGAGTGAAAAGTGAAAAGTGAAAGATGGAAAATTATAAAAACCGATATACCAATAACAAATATACAAATTACTAATCACAAATCACCAATTACCGTTACTAATATAGTATAATTAGAAAAAAAGGAATTTAATGAGAGAACGTATAATTACATCCGTGATACTGTTAAGTGTATTGTTATTAGTCGGAATTATAGATAACAAATTTTTAACGGGGCTTATAATAGGTGCTATTGCAATAGTAGGATATATGGAAGCTGAAAAACTTTTTAAAACGCAAGAAAAAGAGATATTTTACATTGCCGTTGCCGGTGTTGTATTATCTTTGATAGTAAATCCTTTTATAGCGCTGATTTTCGGTGTGATTGTGAGTGCTTCTTATCTGGCTTATTATCAAAAAGAATTAAAAATAATCTCAC
>CAYSKX010000121.1:0-3617 GCA_964431845.1 uncultured Nautiliales bacterium
CTCCATCGGTTTTTTATAATCTAATGTCTGATGAAATCTTTGATAATTGTATAATGAAATAAAGAATATGATATTGCAAATAAACTTTATTATAGAATTATTAGACTTCGCCGGTGAGTTGAAATTTTTTGAAATTTCTATCGGATACTTTCGGTATTTTTAAATGATATTTTTTAAAGTTCAATTATACTTAACTGAAATTTTAGTTTTTTTGATAGAATTTCTAAAGAATAACACAATTATGGAAAGGTATAAATGCTAAACGAAATAAAAAAACTTATAAAAAAACACAATATAATAATAGCGGCACATTATTACGAAAAAAACGAAATTTTCGATTTGGCGGATTTAACGGGAGATAGTCTCGAGCTTGCTAAAAAAACGATAAACTTAAATAATCCTTTGATTTTTTGCGGTGTGAAATTTATGGGTGAGAGTGCAAAAATACTAAATCCGAATATCGACGTTTATATGCCGCGTCTTGCGGATTGTTCGATGGCGAGGATGGCAACGGAAGAAAAAGTAAAACACGATATAAATCTTTTAAAACAAAACAATATAGATTTTATCCCTATAACATATATCAATTCAACCGCTAAGACAAAAGCTATTGTAGCGCAAAACGGTGGACTTACATGTACAAGTTCGAACGCTCAAAAGATTATCAAATGGGCGTTATCTCAAAACAAAAAAATATTTTTTCTCCCCGATAAAAATCTCGGAAGAAATATAGCTTATAAATTCGGGGTTAGCACCAAAGTTATTGGAGAGGAGAATTGGCAAGACGCAACCGTAATATGTTTTGACGGACACTGCTCCGTTCATCAGCTATTTAGAGTCGAACATGTAGAATTTTACAAAGAAAAATTCCCGGATATCAAAATAGTCCTCCATCCGGAATGCTCTCCTGAAGTAGTTAAACTTGCCGATTTCGTGGGTTCTACAAGTCAAATTTTAAGCTATGTAAAAGCTCATCCGAACGATAAAATAGCAATCGGCACGGAAATCAATTTCGTCTATAGAATGAAAAAAGAAATTAATCCGAATATTTATATATTAAGCTCGACGAAACCGGAATGCCCTTCAATGAACGAAACTACCGTAAAAGAGTTGTATAAATTATTAAAAGCAATTGACGAAGGAAAAGACTACAACAAAATAGAAGTCGATAAAGAAACAGCCGAGTATGCTAAAACGGCTTTGCAAAGAATGATGAAACTTTCGTAAGAATGGAGAATTGAGAATGGAGAATTACCCTTTCTCACCTCTTCTTCCCTTTCTTACTATATACATAAGGAGTTTTTATGCTTATTAAATATCAAATAATCGATTTTTTAAAAAACGCTTTAAGTGAAGATATTGCAAGAGGGGATTTAGCAAGAAGATTAATCAATAAACGCTCAAAAGCTTTTGTAAAAGCAAAAAGCGAAGGTGTTGTAGCCGGGATAGAATATATTAAATATTTCAGTGAAATTGCGGATGTTAAGTTTGATTTTTATTTTGAAGACGGGGATTTTTATAAAAACGGCGATACGATATTCGAAATATACGGAGATGCGAAAGATTTACTTTCAATCGAAAGAACAATGCTAAACATCCTCCAACATGCAAGCGGAATAGCAACTAACGCATATGAGTTTGTCAAATTAACCGAAGGGAAACTAAAAATACTCGATACGAGAAAAACAAGACCGCTTCTTAGGGTTTTTGAAAAATATTCCGCTTTTTGCGGAGGAGTTACAAATCATAGATTAGGACTTGATGATTGTTTGATGCTTAAAGACACTCATCTTGCTTTGTTTTCTTCTATAAAAGAAGCTATCGATATTGCAAGAAAAAATATCCCTTTTACCGCCAAAATAGAAATTGAAGCCGAAACGGTTGAAATGGCGACTGAGGCTATGAAAGCCGGGGCGGATATCGTAATGTGCGATAATATGAGTTTTGAAGAGATTAAAAAAGTCGTCGCTTATAGAAATCAAAATTATAAAAGTATCCTTTTAGAAGCAAGCGGAAACGTCACTTTGCAAAATATCCAAGAATACGTCAAAACCGGAATTGACGCCGTAAGTAGCGGAGCTATTATTCATCAGGCGACTTTTAAAGATTTTTCGATGAAGATGAAAGGATAACTATGGTGATTCAAATCGATATAAATGATAAATATACAAAATATTTACAAAATATTGACATAAAATCATATTTAAACGAATTAATAGCAAAAGATATTTACCAAAATTCAATACAATATCAAAAAGATAAATTTATGTTTGAAGAGAGATTAAAATCGGCAAATAAAGGAAACACCATATCACATGAAGAAATGTGGAAAAAAATAAATGAGCTATAAAATAATATACGAAAAAAGATTTTTAAACGATTTAAGCGATATTTTAAATTATATCAGGCAAGACAAAAAAACAGCAGCCGATAAATTTAAAAAAGAATTAAAAGAAAAATAGAAAATATACCACAGTTTCCATATAAATATAGAAAATCTATTTATTTTGAAAAAACAATATTAGAGATATGATTTTTAAAGGTTATATTATTCCATACAAAATAAGCGATAAACATATTATTGTTTTAGGGATAACAAAATATAAAGACTTTTAAGGAGTTACCATTTTAATAGAAGACAAAAATTTCGAATACGGCCATTTTATAGGAATAAAACCTCCTAAGGATATAATCGAATACATAAGACAAAAGCATAATTACGAATTAAAATATTGGGATTTTATTATTACGTATGATGAAACGGGAGAAAGGGATTTGGCGTATTGTTATAATCCTTATAAAGGAATTGAAAGAATAGATAATATTCCCGAAACTTCCAAAATTAGAATAAAAAACGCCAAAATATTCGAGCCTCTCGATATTTATCAAAAGTGTGCCGTTTATGCTCTAATCGAATCGCCCGCAAGTTTAATCACCGGCAGGTTCGGAAGTGGGAAAACCCTTCTTGCGACGGCAACGGCTCTAATTCTAACCAAAAAGAAAATTTTTATAACGCGTCCACCTATAGGTATTAGCAGTGATTATGACATAGGATTTTTACCGGGAAGCAAAGATGAAAAAATGCTTGAATGGGCGGGAGGATTTTTAAGTGCTTTAAACTATTTATATAGGGATTTGAAAGGTCAAAGTTACGATTCGATAAAAACTCAGCTCTTTTTTGAAAAATTCGAAATAATACCGCTTAATATGATTCAAGGCGTATCGATTCTTGAGGGTGAAATTTTAATAGTCGATGAAGTCCAACTCGTTACGCGCGAATATATGAGTATGATTTTAAGTAGAATGAGCGAAGGAAGCAAACTTTTTTTACTCGGAGATTTGCGTCAGACATATTCGACAATCGATAAGCAAGATAGCGGTTTGTATAGACTTCAGCAAGTTTTGCCGCACGAAGCGCTTGCATGGGTTGATTTGCAAAAAATATATCGAAATAAGCTAACTGAAATTGCTGTAAAATTGCTTGAATAACTTTGCTCGGAAGAGCGATTTTTAAAAAATTTCCAAAAATCCAAAAAATTTTCCAAAAAAAGATCAAAATTTACTTGACAGGAGATAAAAAATGTAATATACTTTCATTCCTCAAACGGGGATGAGGT
>CAYSKX010000122.1:0-3614 GCA_964431845.1 uncultured Nautiliales bacterium
GAACAGGTTTCCTTACAATCCCGGACATTTTATGATTATTCCGATAAGACATGTAGGAGAGTATGAGGAATTAAGCGAAATTGAAGTAACTCACATTGCTAAAAAGGCTCAAATCGGATGTAAAATATTAAAAAATTTCGGTGCTGAAGGTATAAATATGGGTTGGAATTTGGGATTTGATGCGGGAGCGGGAATTCCGGAGCATATTCATCTTCAAATGGTTCCGCGTTTTAAAAGGGATACGAATTTAATGACAACCGTATTTAATACAAGGGTTTATAGTGCGGATTTTGATAAAATATACGAAGAGATTAAAACGATAGCAAAAAAAATATTAAAGTATTAGCATTTGTTTGAGTATATTTCGATAACGGCTCTTGCATCTTTTTCGCTCAATACATCTTTGAGTTCTTCAAACGTAGCGTTTTTGATATTTTCGAAACTTCCGAAATAATTTAAGAGTTTCGTCATTTTCGCTTTTCCTATGCCTTTGATTTGCAATAAATCTATTTCGGTGTCTTTTTTCCTTTTCGTTTTTCTATGAAATTCTATTGCAAACCTGTGCGCTTCATCTCTTAACATCTGTAAAAATTGCAATCTCTTATCATTTTCACCCAAATCCAATTTATCCATTCTCCATTCTCCATTCTCAATTCTCAATTCAAAATATATTTTATCCTTTGCTTTTCCCTTAGCCCTATGTACTTTTGCGTCTATTTTTTCTTTAGATATAGCCAAAATGTCGATATTCGCACCGGTTGAATCGATAATTTCTTTTGCTAAATTGAGCTGAGCTTTACCTCCGTCTATTAGCCAAAGTTCGGGAGGAGGGGACTTTTCAAAGCTTTTTGCTCTTCTTGTTAAAAGCTCTTTCATTTGTGAATATTCGTCTTTTCCTTCAAGGTGATAATGTCTGTAATCACTTTTTTTGAATTTGCCGTTTTCCCATACTACCATAGCACCGATTGTTGCTTCGCCTAACATATGGGATGTATCGAATATTTCTATTTTATACGGTGTGTTTTGGAGGTTAAATAGCGTTTTTATTTCATTTAAAATAGTGTTTTCTTTTTGGTTTTTAATTATCTCAAAGGCATTTAATTCGGCTAATTTTATTAAATTTTTTCTTTCTTTCGTAGTGGGGGTTATTATTGAAATTTTTTTACCCAATTTTTCGCTTAAAACACGGCTTAACCATTCTCTTTCTTCAAAATCCTCACCTACTAAAATTTTATTCGAGGTAAAAGGAGTTTCGCTTGAATAAAATTCAAGTATTGCTCTTGTGTATATTTCGCTTATGTCGGGTTTTGTTTGAGAATTTATTACGGAATTGCCACTTGCTATAACTTTGCCGTTTCGCACGAATATTTTGATTATCACCGCTTTCGTTTCAAATGTTTTAACCGCAAAAATATCGAGATCCTCAAGTTTAGCTAAATCCACATGCGAATAAATTTCGGCACTTTTTATTGATTTAATTCTGTCTCTTATTTCGGCGGCTTCTTCGAATTGCAGATTTTCGGCGTATTTTTGCATTTTGTTATTTAAAATTTCAAGAATTTTTTCTTTGTTTTGTATTAGATTAATTGCTTTATCGATATATTTCATATACTCTTTGCTTGTAATTTTACCCTCACATGGAGCAAGGCAACGACCGATTTGATGATAAAGACATGCTTTTTTGCCTTTAAGGCACGATTTGCTTTGGACTAACGGAACTTCTTCGTAAATTGTTTTAAGAATCGCCGACGCACCGCTACTAAACGGACCGAAATATTTTATGTTTTTACCTTTAACGACTTTACGGGTAATTTGCGGCATAGGAAAAAGTTCTGCAAAATCTACATAAATATAAGGATATGTTTTATCGTCTCTTAGGAGTATATTGTATTTTGGTTTAAGTTGTTTTATAAGAGAATTTTCAAGTATAAGAGCGTCATTTTCATTTTCGACTACGATATAATTGATATCTTTTGCCTCGCTTATCATTTTATAAATTCTAGGACTTAGATTATCGGCAGGTCTGAAAGGATTGAAACGAAAATAGCTTTTGACTCTTTTTTTAAGACTTTTAGCCTTTCCTATGTATAAAAGCCTCCCGCTTTCGTCAAAATATTGGTAAATTCCGGGTTTGTCGGGCAATTGTTTTATTTTTTCGGCAAAAGACAATATTTACCTTTTTATTTTTCCGTATCGTCTTTTATATAAAACTCTTTCGAATCTATTTTATCGTTACCTTCTACGATACTCACTCTCCATTTACCTTTAAAAAACTCTCTTATCGTAATATTCGAATAAGTCCTCCATCTTACACCGGCAAATATCGGAAGTTGAATATCGGCATATAGTTTCCAAATTCCGTTTACTTCTTTTTCCCAGATAAAATCAACAAGAGTGTTTTTTTCTATATTCGTAAAATATGCGAATGCATATACTTTTTTGTCTTTAGTAGTAAATGTGTCCGTAATTTTTATAGGAGTTCGATTTTGAACATCTTTGCAAAGAACAAATTCCTTTATATCGTAACCGAATAAAATAACGCTAAAACAAATACTTAAAAGCAGTTTTTTCATTTTAAACCTCCAAAATGAGCGTTATGGGTCCGTCATTTGTAATTTGAATTTCCATCATTGCGCCAAATATTCCGCTTTTCGTCGGAGCGTATTCGTTTAATTCTTTCACCATTTTATCATAAAATTCTTTTGCTTGAGAAGGGGATAGGGAATTTTGAAAATTAGGTCTCGTGCCTTTTTTGGTAATTGCGGGGATAGTGAAATTCGGAATTAATAAAATTTCTCCTTTTATATCAATAACGCTTTTTTCGAATCTATTCCCGAAAATTCTAATATTTGCTATTTTTTTCGCCATCTTTTTTAATTTTTCTTCGCTGTCGTTTTTTTCAAATCCGATTAAAACGTTAATTCCCGTTTTTATTTCGTTGATTAATTTTCCTTCGACTGATACGCTTGAATGTTTAACTCTTTGAAGAATTGCTTTCATGTGCTATCTCCGTTAAAAATTTCGCTATTTTTTCATCAGCATTCGGACACTCTATTACCTTATAATTTCGGATACCTATATTATCTGCAAGATGCTTATATTCGACTTTTAGTTCCAAATCCGTTTCACTATTGTCTATCATAAACGAAAGAGGATAAATTAAAACATTTTCGTTTTTATATTTTTCAAGCTCTTCATGCAAATATGGCTTAAGCCATTTGCCAAATCCGAATCTTGATTGATAAGCAAGAGAGACGTTTTTAAACTCAGGAAGTTTTTCTTTTAAAATTTCTACATGTTTTTCTATGTGAGATTGATACACATCTCCTTTTGCTATCATTTTTTGCGGCAGTCCGTGAGCGGAAAATATAAGATTATACATGTTATGATTTTCGACACTATTTAGAATGTTTTCTTTTATTATTTCGTTAAATCTTTCATCTTCGAAAAAAGGTTTAACGATATTTAATTTTCCTTTGAAATTAATCTCTTTTAATTCGTCAAGCGAACTTTCGTATGTGGTTAAGGAATAATGAGGATATAAAGGAAGAAGCGTAACCTCGTTATAATTTAAAATTACATCTTTTAATTTCGGTTTCGTATAACGCATAGCG
>CAYSKX010000123.1:0-3566 GCA_964431845.1 uncultured Nautiliales bacterium
TATAGGTAAATCTATAGGAGCTCTTAGCAAATATTTAACAAGGCTGAAAGCAGGAAAACTTTATCAAGGATTTAAAGAAAAATTTAAAAAATTTCTTGATTCGGCTCCTAAGGACATAAAATATATGGCAAAAAAGTTCGAAGAAATGTTTAGCGTTCATGGAGTGTTTTTCGAAGAAATGGGACTTGAATATATAGGCCCTATAAACGGACATAATTTAGAAGAGATAATCGGAACTCTCCATATAGCAAAAGAACTTAAAAAGCCTGTAATAGTCCATGCCAAAACAATCAAAGGCAAAGGTTACAAACAAGCCGAAGGTTATTTTGAACATTGGCACGGTGTAGCTCCTTTTGATATTAAAACAGGAAAACCTCTTAAAAAATCTCCTCTTAGCGCAACTAAGGTTTTTTCCGAAAAATTATTAGAACTTGCCGAAAAAAACGATAAAATAGTCGGCGTTACCGCCGCAATGCCAAGCGGAACCGGTATGGAAGAATTACTTAAAAAATTTCCCGATAGATTTTGGGATGTCGGTATTGCCGAACAACATGCCATCACATCAACGGCGCCCCTTGCAAAAGAAGGATATATTCCTTTTGTGGCAATATATTCGACTTTTTTACAAAGAGGATTTGATCAGATAATTCATGACGTTTGTATAGATAATTATCCCGTTCGATTCGCAATAGACAGAGCCGGTATCGTAGGAGCCGACGGAGAAACGCATCAAGGAGTGTTTGACATCGGATTTTTGAGAATATTGCCTAATATGACGATTTTCGCTCCGAGGGATTTTGCAACGTTAGAAAAAGCCGTAGAATTTGCCGCGGAATTCAACTCTTCCCCTTGTGCTTTTAGGTATCCAAGAGGCGCTTTTTCATTGAAAGAGGGAGTTTTTGAACCGAGCGAATTCAAACTTGCAAAAGGTGAAATTTTAATCGATAACAACAACATTATGCTTATAGCTTTCGGTAACGGAGTAGGAAAGGCTTATGAAGTGCATAAAATTCTAAAAGCAAATGGCATCGAATCTGGAATTTTGGATTTAAGATTCGTAAAACCGTTTGATAAAGAATTATTAAAATCTTTAAAAGCCGATAAATGGTATGTGATAAGCGATAATGCAAAAGAAGGCGGAATTGCTGAAATGTTAAGCGAATTCGTAAACGAAGAGAAAATGCAAGTCGATATATTAAGTTTCGAATACCCGGATATTTTCATACCTCACGGAAGCGTAGAAGAGATTGAAAAATTTTTGGAACTTGATGCGAACGGCATTGCCGAAGTTATAAAAGATGAAAATAGTGAAAATGTGAAAGTGGTAAAAATGTAAAAAATTTCCGTTTTTAGTTTTCGGTTGTCCGTTTTCCGTATGGAAACTCAAACTTGTTCGAATCTTCTAATATAGCCGCAAGTTCGTGGTTCTAAATATTTGAATTATGAATTTTGAATTTCAGTTTTCACCACTTTCACCATTTTTCACATTTTCACCATTTTTTGCTCCAAATATTTGATTAAATATATTCCGCTTATATAGATAATCCAGTTTATATATATCCACAAAAACAAAAACATAAGCAAAGAAATAGAACCGTAAATAGTGGAATATGCTTTGTTGATTAAAACATAATAAACAAAAATATTTTTAGAAATAAAAAACACAATTGTAACTATAGAAGATGAAATAAAAACAGATTTGGTATTCGGGTTTTGAAGCGTTATTTGATATAAAAGGAAAAAAGTTATCCAAATAATTAAAAAAGGGGCGATTGCGGCAAAATTTATCCATGAGGTATAAGCGGATTTGTCCAAAAAAAACTGCACTCTTATAGACATATATAAAGCAAATGCAAATAAAGATGGAAAAAGTGTAAGCATCGTCCAGTATAATTTTATTTTTTCCCATAAATTTCTTTTTTCTTGATTAAGAATTTTCGAAATAATACTCTCGTAGTTATCAAAAAAGAGAATTGATGTAATTAATACGTAAAAAGCTCCAATTATCCCCATTTTTGTGGAATTTGTCAAAAAGCTGTTAAGATAATTCGAAATAATTTCTTGATTAGTCGGTAATAAATTCGAACTTATGAATTGTTCGAATTTATTATAAAATTCCGCAAAAAAAGGAGTGTTTGCAAAAACCGTAAAAACAATTAAAATCAAAGGAACTAATGAAAAAATCGTATAAAAACTAAGAGCCGCCGAATACAAAGTTATATCATTTATAACGGTTTTTAATTTTTTGAAAATTATTTCGATTTTTATCATTTTTTATATCCATTTTAAAGTTTATTTTTTTGCCGATTACAAGCCGGCATTACATTCAGAAAACAGACAACAGAAAACAGGAAATGGACTAATTCAAAATTCATAATTCTAAATCTCAACACCTCAACCCCTTTTATATAATGCAAAAACAGCCATATTTGATTTTTGTTTAACACTTTTTCCAAAATATAAACGCCGTTTAAGTTTTTTATAAATCTCTTTGACGTATTTCAAAATCTAAAATTATTTTTATTTGCTTTTCTATTTCTTTTAATCCGTTTTTATTTATACCATTACCAATAAATACTTTTTCACTATTTTTGATATTTTCCAAATCAAAAATTCAATTTTTAACCCTGTATAATAAAACACCCAAGCATCTTACACCAAAGATGGCAGGGTTGTTTTATGCTATTTTTTACCGACTAAATCCGGTGCTCCAAATTTCATTTTCCATTGCAACATTTTCCATTTTCCTCAACCCCTTTTACATCATTGAAATCAGTATTCAACTCTCACTTTCCAACCTTTCAAGCCTTTCGAGAATAGGAGGGTGAGAATAATAAATAAACGAATACAATTTACTAACTTTCGGGAAATGTTTGTTTTCGCTAACTAATTTTTTAAGTGCGTTTGCGAGATCTTTTTTGCTTACAAGTTCGCTTCCCATTTCATCGGCGGCAAATTCGTTGTTTCTGCTTATCAAATTTACAAGCGGTTGCAATATAAAAAAAACTACCTCACTAAACAGTAGCGCCAAAATAATTATATTTACCCCGATTTTAGGAATCATCAATTCTTTAAACAATGTATCCGGAAGATTTCCGAATATCGCAAACAAAACAAAAAGCATCACTCCTATAAGAGCGATATTTTTAAATATATCTTTATTCTTAAAATGCCCCAATTCATGTCCTAACACCGCTAAAACTTCATTTTTATTAAGTTTTTTAAGTAACGTATCGAATAAAACGACTCTTTTCGTTTTCCCAAACCCTGCAAAATAAGCGTTTAATCTCGTATCTCTTTTACCGGCATCCATTACATATATGCCGTTTGCTTTAAATCCGACTTTTTCCATCATTTTTTCTATTTCTTCTTTTAATTCTTCATCCTCAAGAGGAGTGAATTTATTAAACATTCGAGCAAAAAACGGATATAATAAATTAATAAACACAACAATAATCAAACTAAAAACAAATCCTATCAACCACCAATTTTTAAAATTTTCTATAAAATATATAAGCCCTGCAAAAAAAACAGCGCCTAAGAGGAGAAATAAAACTATTTTTTTT
>CAYSKX010000124.1:0-3561 GCA_964431845.1 uncultured Nautiliales bacterium
AAATCCTTCGAAAATTATTCCTTCATCACCTACGCAAAGAATAGGAGGCGTTATTCTCGAAGGATTTGAAAAAGCTAAGCATCTTACGAAAATGTGGTCTATGGAAGATGTATTTGAAAAAAACGAATTAATCGATTGGGTAAGAAGAGTTGAAAAAGTGCTTATGCATAAAGATTTTAGTTTTTATATCGAGCCGAAATTTGACGGGGTTAGTTTGAATTTGCTTTATGAAAACGGTAAATTAATAAGAGCCGAAACAAGAGGTGACGGAGAAGTAGGAGAAAACGTAACGCTAAACGCCAAAACAATTCGCTCGATTCCTTTGGAGATAGAATATAAAGAACTTTTGGAAATAAGAGGTGAAGTTGTTATTAAAAAAAGCGATTTTGATAAACTAAACGAAGAGCGAATAAAAAATTCCGAGCCGACGTTTGCAAATCCGAGAAATGCAGCAGCGGGAAGCCTTAGACAACTTGATGTAAAAATAACGGCAAAAAGACCACTTATATTTTATCCGTGGGGAGTGGGATATGTAAGTGAAGAGTTAAAAGTGAAAAGTGAAAAATATAGTGAATTGATGGAATATGTTTATTCTTTGGGATTTAAAGCACCGCCGCTTAGGGGTGTGTGCAAAGATATAAAATGTATAGAAGATAAATACGAAGAGTTTATAAAATTAAGAGATAATTTTGAAGTAATGCTTGACGGGATGGTTGTTAAAGTTGATGAAATTAAATATCATGAAATATTAGGATACACCCAAAAATATCCGCGCTGGATGGTGGCGTATAAATTTCCTGCCGTTGAAAAAGAAACGATTATAGAAGATATAATAATTCAAGTCGGAAGAACCGGCGTTTTAACTCCCGTAGCAATTCTAAAACCCGTAGAAATAGGAGGGGTGACGGTAGAGCGCGCGACACTTCACAATTTTGACGAAATAGAAAGAATGGATATAAGAATAAACGATCATGTTGTAGTTATCAGAAGCGGAGACGTTATTCCTAAGATTACGAAAGTCTTGAAACAAAAAAGAAAAGGAAACGAAAGAGAAGTTTCGCGTCCTACTCACTGTCCCGTATGTGGAGCGGAAGTGCTTGATGAGGGGGCGCTAATTAAGTGTCAAAACTTATCATGTCCGGCGCGAGTTGTAAATACGCTAATATATTTTGCGGGTAAAAATTGTCTTGATATAGAAGGACTTGGTGAGAGCGTAGCTAAGCTACTATATGAGCATAAGCTCATTAGTGACGTTACGGATGTGTTTGAGCTTAAAGTTGAAGATTTGGAAAAATTGCCTTTATTTGCTACTAAAAAAGCGCAAAATTTGGTAAATGCAATCAAGAAAAAAGTCGGAATTGAATGTTGGAGATTTGTAAATGCGCTCGGTATAGAGCATATAGGAGAAGTGGCAAGTAAAAAAATATGCGATAAATTCGGAGTGGAGTTTTATAAGCGAGCTCTCGAAGAATTCGAAGCTATTGACGGATTCGGCGTTGAAATGGTAAAATCGATAGAAGAATATGTCCGAGTAAATAAAGAAAAAATCATAAAACTAATCGAAATACTAAAACCGCAAAATCCAGAAAAAAAAGAGATAAAACAAACGCCTTTTACCTCCAAAACGATAGTATTAACCGGAACTATGAGCAAACCGCGAAGCGAAATTAAAAAAATCTTAGAAGATGCGGGTGCAAAAGTGGTAAATAGCGTATCGAAAAAAACCGATTTTGTAATATACGGAAAAGATGCCGGTAGTAAATATGACAAAGCGAAAAAACTCTCAGTTCGTTTGATTAGTGAAGAAGAGATGGAAAAGATGTTAAGTAGTGAAGTATAATGCCTCCAGAAAAAAAAGACCAAAGAGATATGATAAGATATATCCAAAAAAGACTAATACCAAAAAACAAAACAAATCTGACATTTTCACCATTTTCACTATTTGTAAGTTTTGGTGAAAGTGGTGAAAGTGTGAAAATTGTAAGAAGTTTTTTTAGTAATGGTATTAATGACAAGATTTCCAAATTGCAAAGAAATTATTTTTATGTTATAATTTCACTTACAAAAAGTAATGAAAGGTGGTGAAAGCAGTGCCAGGAATTATAGTTCATCAAGGTGAAGATTTCGAATCTGCTTACAGAAAGTTCAAAAGACAGGTTGATAGAAACCTAATCGTAGTAGAACTTAGAAAAAGAAGATTTTACGAGCCGCCAAGTGAAACGCGCAAAAAAGAAAAAATTGCGACTCGTAAAAAAATCCTTAGAAAACTTTGGATGCTTAGAAGATTTGAAAGTAGATTATAAGTCTACTTTCTTTTTCTGCTTTACATAATAAGGTAACAGATGCTGAAAATGTTAGTTATTAATTAAATTACTACACTGATATATCAATGTGTTAGTGCACAATCCAAAAAAGCTATTTATAAAAATATCTGATACTTGCAAATCCTGTTGCTTTACTTTTTTTTATTTCTTCAATCTCTTTTTTGCTTATTATTCCTCCGAGTGCAATTACTTTCGGGTGAAAATTGCAAATATTATTTAATACGGTAATTCCCAATCCTTCTCTTCCTTTTGAATAAAAAATGGGAGAAAAAGTGATAAAATCGGCTTTTTGCGCTTTTTTAACTTCATTAATATTGTGAGTTGATGCAATAATCGTTTTGTATTTAAATCTTTTTATTTCGTTTAATTTAGAAGAGGGTAAATGTATTCCGTCGAAAAATTCTAAAAGTTTTAAGTTGTTTTTTAAACTCTCATAATTTATAAAAATTTTGGAATATTGTTTTGCAAAATCGGCAAATTTTATTATTTCAATTTCATCGAAATATTTTTTGTTTCTATAACATATGAAATTAGGTTTATGTTTTTGAATTGCTTTAAAAGTGTCATTAATACAAAATGAGGGGTCGGTTATCATATATTTTATTTTATGCATATATTTCAAAACCTTCTTTTTTATATTGTTTTTCGTTTTCTATAGTTTGAAGTATGTTTTTTAAATAATTTTCATCTACGGGAATATGTTGTATTTTCTGCATTACTTTCGGTAAATCTTTTGAGGGAATTTGCATTAATGTTTCTCTTAACATGCGCCTTTCGTTTAATGTTAAGTTTTGATTAATATCTTGTAATATAGAAGTAGTGAAACTATTTTTTTGAAAACTTGTTTCATAATGTGAAGAAATTTGCATTAAACTCCCTTTTTGGGAGTCTAAGCAAAAAACATTCCTAAATTATTATAAAGAGCCCTCCGTTCCAATTATAGCACCGTATAGATAAACATATGTCAATACCATAAAGACAAACGCTTGCAAAAATGCTGAAAATGTAAGTAAAGCGTATCCTGCAAGAGGAAATACGTAAGGTGCTAACATTAATAAAACTATTAAAAATAAATCATCGCCTTTAATGTTACCCATTAACCTAAAAGCAAGTGAGATAATTCTTGAAAGATGTGAAAGTATTTCAACCGGAAACATAAGAGGTGCCAACCATTTAACTGGACCTGCAAAGTGAGAGATATAATGAACAAGTCCTTGAGCTTTAATACCTTCATAGT
>CAYSKX010000125.1:0-3547 GCA_964431845.1 uncultured Nautiliales bacterium
GTAGGTTTTATGGGTAGGTTTTTGTTTTTAAAGAATGCTTGAAAGTGCCGAAATTACGAGGTTCTGGGGTAAGTTTTATGGTGGAGATGTGGGGAATCGAACCCCAGTCCGCAAGTAGATTACCCTAAGCTTCTACACGCTTAGTTTGTTGATTATACTCTCTTGCAGGCTCAACAAACAAAGCCTTATCGCAAGAAAGGAGTGTTTAATTTTCGGATTGTAACCCACACTCAAAAGTTGCAATCCTATCCGCTTTTTACTCTCTTTCCAAGGTAGCGGATGACCTTCTCGGAAAGAGGCGCCCTAACTAATGATTAAGCAGCAGCTCTTGCTACTGCTGGGCTATAATTTGTGTTATTTACTGCGTTTATTTTGTTTGGGCAGTTTTAGCGCTTACCCATGCGCGCGTGCGACTTAGGGCTTTCTACCCACGTCGAAATCCAAGTCATCCCCATACGAATAAATAACGCAATAAATAATTTAAGGAATAATATCAAATTTTCCTTAAAAAATCAATAGATATTTAAGAAATATTTAAGAAAATCAAATAGAAGGCATTTCAATCTGTGCTTCACTCATTTGAATCTCTTGAACTTCGCTTACTTTATCCGTAAAAAGCGTATATTTTTTATGAAAAAGCATTTCAACGGTGCCAGTAGGTCCGTTTCTTTGTTTTCCTATGATTATTTCTGCTTCTTCAACTTCTTTTTCTTGAAAGTTTATTTCAACCGCTTTTCCTTTTTCAAGCGCTTCTTTTTGCTTTTGTTTAGCTTCCATAGCTTTATACACGTCGTCTCTATATATAAACATAATAATATCCGCATCTTGTTCGATTGCTCCGGATTCTCTAAGGTCGCTTAACATTGGTCTTTTATTCGGTCTACTTTCAAGTGAGCGGTTAAGCTGCGAGAGTGCGATTATCGGTATTTGCAATTCTCTTGCGAGAAGCTTTAGGTTTCTACTGATTTCTGCAATTGCAAGATGTCTTTCCTTCAAATCGGAATTAATCAGTTGCAAATAATCCACTATCGCTAAGGAAAGATCAGGATTTTGAATTTTTAGTTTTCTTAGTTTTGCCCTGATTGTATGAATGTTTACGTTTCCTTCGTCATCGACAAATAGAGGTTTTGCGCTTAATTCATCCGCAACGGCGGTAAGCTTACTCCATTCGTTATCGTCGAGATTTCCTCTTCTTAAATCCTGCAAAGGGATTTTGCCTGCGGCACTTAACATCCTAAGCATCAACTGCTCAGCCGGCATTTCGAGTGAAAATACGGCAACACCTTTGTTTCGTTTTAATACGTTTAATGCCAAATTTAAAGCTAAAGCAGTATTATGTGTTACAGTGCAATCTTCAAGTAAAAAAAGTCTATTTCCATCAATTTCAAATCCGTAATATTCATCTACTTTATCAAATTCCACTTTTATTCCGGTCAATTGCCAGTCTCTATTACGACTCCACTCTTTTGCTTTTTTTCTTTCTATTTTAACAGGTATTTTATTTACATCTCCAAAAAAACTAACTCTATAATATTTTCTTTCTTCATTATTATAATTCACCCATTTTTCTATCAAAGATGTTCTAAATCCTAAAGTATCGCATAAAAATTTTATATCTTTTGCTAATTGTTCTTCTTTTACTGTAATTTCATATTCACCGTTTGATTTATCGTAATATCCGTCACTATCAATAAGTCCCGCAAGAAGTTCCAATCTATGTTTAGAAGAATTTTTTAAATAATTTTTAGGAATATGTTTATTATTTAAAACACCTAATTTTCTAAGCTTTGCCTGTAGTGATTTACCTTCTCCTATTTTGTCTATAATCGAATAAATTGGAGTTTTGTCGTTATAGATATATTCTTTTAACATAAGCTCTAAAGAATCGGCATAACTTTGCAAATACTTAATTACTTCCTCATCCGTATTAGCTATCCTTATATCATCATTTTTATCATCCCCTAACCATATACCTAAAAAATAAGGATCAATTTCCACTTCTTTCTCTTCAAATTCAACCGCTACTTTATAACCCTTATAATTACTTTTAAATTTATCATTTTTAGTTAAATACTCTTTTACCGATATATTTAAAATATTGTCGTGCTTATATTTTCCCTTATTTCCACTTTTTTTAAGTGAGAGTATGTGTGATTCGTTCACCCGATAATCAATACCTTTATTTTGTCTAATCCAATACATTTTTTCAACGCCTTTTGTTATTGAGAGCACTTTTCTTGGTGTAGAATCATCACCCATTAACAAATCTCCAACTTTTACATCCTCCACTTTTTTTAGACTACCGTCAAACATTAAAACCTTTGTTCCTTTTCCGAGACATTTCCCCATAGAAGGTCTTGCGGCTAAGATTATCAAATCGCCTTCACCAAATCCGCTTGTAAGTCTATTGAGCTCTACAAATCCGGTATCAAGTCCCGTAACGATTTTATTTTGTTTACTGATTTGTGTTTTGATATATTCTAAAGTATCGTTGATAATTGCGCTTGATTCTTTGAAATCGCCCGCAAGATTCGAAGTTGCTATATTAAAAAGTTTGCTTTGAATTTCTTCTACTTCTTCTATGGCCTTTTTGTCTTCTTCAAGGACAGTTTTTTTTATTTCGTTTGATAAATGAATAAGTTCTCTTTTGACGGAGAGGTCTTTTATCTCTCGCGCATACGCTTCAACCGCTTCAATAGGTGCGCTTCCCAATATCTCCAAAAACATCTCTTCGTCAAATTTTTTTTGTTTAATCAAATGATCACGCAAAAATATTTCGTCTATTGGATAATCTTTCGCCGAAAGCTCTTCCATTGCCGAAAAAATATTTTGATGAAAAGGTAAATAAAAATCATGCGGCTTCAATATCGCCGCAACATCCTCATATATTTTCCCGTCGAAAAATATCGCGCTTAATATCCCTCTTTCTATATCCAAATTATAAAGTTCCAATTTTTATCCTTTTTTTGTTTTAAATATTGAAAGTTCGGTTTTTATATTTCATAATTATTTTTTGCAAATTCATAATTTATAAACCAAAAGCTTTCACCATCTGTTGCAATAAACTCAGCCGTTTTTTTACTGCTGTTTTTATTGACATATTCCGAATCTTCATCAGAAACACTTATACTTTTACCCTCGATTCCACTATCTAAAAGTTTCTTTACCTCATCGAAACTAATCTCAACCATATTTACGAACGTTGGTTTTCTTTTGATTTCTTTGAATTTTAGCATTTTTATTTCTTTGTTTAATTTTCTTTTCTAATTTTTTCTATAAATTCGTTATTTTCATCAAAATATCCATACCCCACAAATTCACTATATTTGTGATTCTTATGATTAATTATACGATTTTTATAAGAATAAATCATTTTTTCAGTCCACATTGCCCAAATAATCGTGTATTCGGTATCTTGAATAAATTTAGATAAACTTTCTTTATCGATAACTAAACATTCTTTCGCATCAGTTTTATATAAAATGTTAAAATCATAGAACCACTTGCAAATTCAATATCAACAAAAGAGTCTAAATAGCTCATATGG
>CAYSKX010000126.1:0-3531 GCA_964431845.1 uncultured Nautiliales bacterium
GTAAGTTTTGGTGAAAGTGTGAAAATTGTAAGAAGTTTTTTTGGTAATGGTATTACCTTTGCAAAATCCTTGACGTATAACATAAAATATATCCGGACCCGGTGTCAAAGCAGCGAAAAAACCGATACCTATTAAAACAATATATTACGTCATAAATAACTTTCTAATAATTTTCTTAATTCGTGATCTTTATTTTCTTTTGCAAGTTTTATATATTTCTTATCGAAAATATCCGCTTTTCCTCCATAACTTAACAACATATCCAAAATATCAAGTTTTCTTTTTTCTATTGCCCACACAATTAGCTCATAATTATTAGCATTAGGATCGGCACCCTTATCAAGTAACATCTTAGCAATTTCCAAATGTCCGTTTTTAAGAGATTTTCTTAAAGGATATTCATCCGTAGTATGATAATCAGCTCCGCAACTCAATAAATATTCCACAATCTTTTTATGCCCGTTTGCAGCTGCATATTTTAATGCGGCTTCTGAATTTGAATGAATATTTAATCCTATTTCTTGTAAATATTTTACAACTTCCAAATGCCCGTATTTTGCCGCCACTACAATAGCTAAGTCAAATCTCGCATGTATTTTGATACGATTTTTAACCAAAAACTTCACAACTTCCAAATATCCGTTAGCAGAGGCATATATTAAAGCGGCAGAATTATTAGCATTTACATCAGCACCTATTTTTAACAAAAATTTAGCTATACCAATATACCCTACTCCGCATACATATTGAAATAAAAAATCTTCGAATATTCTAAAATTTAAACCTTTTTCATAAAAAAATTTCAAAAGTTCGACTTCTTTATATTCTACACACCAAAACAAAATTTCAAATTCATTTATAGGCTTGTGCTTAAAGTGTATATTAAAAAAACTTTTTACTTCATCAGGTGGAACCCTTCTTTTTAGTTTATTAATTAATTCTAATTCTTTTTCATTCAAAAAAAATCCTTTTTTTGATATAATTTTAGCAAAAAAGCGAAAAATATGGTAAGAGAAGCAGTCTTAATAAAAGAAGAAATATTCAACAGTGAAAAAGAGGTTAAAAACTTTTTAATACGATGCATTAAAGAGTTATTACATTCAAAAGAAAAAGAAAAAACCATCTCTCCTCTTATCTTAACATACAAAGAATTTATAGATAAACATCTAAAAAGAATTATGGATATCGTTACATTCGAATTAAGCAAAAAAACAAATTGCGAACCTAAATTGCTAAAAAACTTAGCGGCTTATATAATACAAGAAGACATCAAAGGCGAAAATGTTATTTATAAAACTATAGCGGAATATATTATTCATTTAATCAAAGTAAACCATATATCATTACATAATTTTATAAGTGAAATGAGAGAGGTATATTCAACTCCTCAAGGAAAATTTGCATATCCGGTGCTTTATCCTTACGATAAACATCAATACACCTCACCAATTCCACTTTTAAAACAAATTTTAACAAGAACTCAAACTATAAAAAAACAACTTGAATTATTAGAAAAAGAGTATAGCAGTTTAAAAAATCTTTTACAAGAAAAAGCACTATTGCTAACAGAACTTAAAAACGCTCTTAATAATATAAATAATTCCATTTTGCCCACTTTAAAACAAATTCACAATAATGAAAATTACAAAAAAAGAAAATTCATTTTTTTTTTACAAAAGAAACGTTTTGAAGTATTACGCTATGAAGCTGAAAACACTATAGAATATTGCCGAAAAAAATTACAAATTTTAGAAAAAGACATAAACGGATTTAAAACAAAATACAAAGAAGAATTGCACAAAGAAGATGAATTAATACAAACAATAGCCCGCAACTTATCAACTCCGAAAAGAAAAATCGGATGAAACCGTTTTTAGTGATGGACATTCTTAAAAAAGCACAAAATATAAAAGATGTAATTCATCTCGAAATAGGCGAGCCCGACTTATTACCCTCGCCCGAAATCAAAAAAGCCTTAAAAAACGCTGTATCCGATAATAACTTTTTCTACACTGAAGCAAAAGGGCTTAAAAGTTTAAGAGAAAAAATTTCTCATCATTACAAAAATATGTATGATACAAAAGTTGATCCCGAAAATATAATAATTACAACGGGAACGTCAACCGCATTTTTAATCGCTTTTCATTTCACAAAAACAATAGCAACTCCCACACCCGGTTATCCTTGTTATGAAAATTTTGCCAAACTCGAAAATAAAGAGTTTATAAAAATCCCCTCTTCTTTTCCCGAATACAAAATCAATATCGACGATTTAAACAAATATAATTTCGACACTCTTTTAATCTCATCTCCGAATAATCCCACCGGCACTATTTATAATAACGAGGATTTAAAACAAATCTCCTCTTACTGCCAAAAACATAACAAACTCTTAATCAGTGACGAGCTTTATCACGGATTAGTTTATACGGATAATTATACAACAGCGCTGAAATACAACAAAAACGCAATTGTTATAAACGGCTTTAGTAAATATTTTTGTATGCCCGGACTTAGAATAGGCTGGATAATAGTACCGGAGAATTTAATACGAACCGCTGAAATAATATCTCAAAACATACTCATATCCGCCCCCACTCTTTCTCAATATGCGGCACTTGAAGCGTTTGATTACGATTATTTAAACAATATAAAAAAAGAATTTCAAAAAAGAAGAGAGTTTCTATATAATGAGCTAAAAGATATTTTCCCTATCGCCAAACCTGATGGTGCTTTTTATTTATGGTGCGATATAAGCCGATATTCAAACGATTCTTTAAAATTTTGCAATAATTTACTTGAAAATGCAAAAGTAGCGACAACTCCCGGAGTTGATTTCGGAGATTTTAATAATTATATAAGAATTGCTTATACTAAAAACATAAACGAACTAAAAACAGCCGCAAAAAGAATAAAAAATTTTTTAACAAAATAATTTCTTTTTTCACTTTTTTTACCTTTTTTACTTTTTTTTACCTTATTTTTTAGTTATAATTTCATTGCGTTACGTGTTAAGTAGGGATACGCAAGCCGAACGGACGTAGCGTAATAAAACATCAAAAGGAAAAAACATGAAAAAAATCGTAGCTTTAATGGCAATTTTCGCTGCATTTGCTTTTGCAGGTGAAAACACAATGATCGAAGCTTACTCTGTAGTAGCGGCTGTTATCGGTCTTGGTCTTGCGGCACTTGGTGGTGCTATCGGTATGGGGCACACTGCTGCGGCAACAATCGCCGGAACTGCGAGAAACCCTGGAATGGGTGGTAAACTTATGGGGACAATGTTCATCGCATTAGCGATGATCGAAGCGCAAGTTATTTATGCATTAGTTCTTGCACTTATCGCACTTTACGCTAACCCATTCTTAGGTTAATATTCTAAAAACCCTTTTTCGGGTTTTTGTTTTTGGATATTTTGATATCAAACATTATAAAATTTTTGCAATTTTTTGCTTTTTTATTTGAAGTAAGAATCTTTTTTGATATAATTTCAATCCAAGCGACGGTGGTGGAATTGGTAGACACGCAAGG
>CAYSKX010000127.1:0-3514 GCA_964431845.1 uncultured Nautiliales bacterium
ATTTTCAAGGTTTAAGTCTGTTTGCTACGTTTTTTGCAGCGGTAGGTATAGGCGCTTTGGCGGTTACTATTAGCGAAATTGCCGAAATATTGGCGGAGAGATTCGGAGAGCCTTACGGGAGTTTGATACTGACGTTTAGTGCCGTTTTGGTTGAGATATTGATACTTTTTATGGTTGTTTTGGAGGCTAAGTCTCATCCGGAAGTCATTGAAACGGTAAAAAACGGTATTATTGCAACGGTAATAGTGGATTTAAATGCGCTTCTTGGGATTGCGGTATTTGTCGGAGGGCTTAGTTTTAAAGAGCAAGTTCATAACGAAGATACCTCGGCAAGTTATACTACAGTTTTATTCGTAGCGGCGGCGATGCTTTTGGTTCCTACCACAATATCGATACATTCCGATGAAAATTCGCTATTTAACGCTAGTTTGATAATAGCTACACTGCTTGTGATATATTATTTCTTTATTTTCAAATTCCAAACGGATACGCATGTGCATTTTTTTAAATTCAAAAAAAGAAGTCGAGTTAAAAAATACAAAAGAGATGATGAAGAAGATGAAGATTATTATTTTGATAAAAAGTCCAATATTTTTAATATAGGGGTTTTGATTGTTTTGCTTGTATTTATAGGTATGCTTTCGGAAATTTTTGCAAACGATGGAGTTGGTATATTTAAAAAATTCGGTTTAAGTGCGGGATTTGTCGGGATTTTGATAGCTTTTGTGACAGTTGCGCCGGAACTTTTTACTGCAATTAGAGCGGCGAAAAACGACGAAATGCAAAGAGTTGTAAATATCGCTATGGGAGCTAGCACGGTAAGTATTCTTTTAACCGTTCCCGTGCTTATATTTTTATCGTTGATAGTTGGAGTCGATTTGACGCTTGATTTTACGCCTTTGCAAGTAGGTGCGCTTATTTTAACGATACTCCTCGTATGGAAAACAACGGAAGACGGGGAGACGAATTATCTCGAAGGGCTTTCTCATTTGATGCTATTTTTGAGTTACGCCGTTATAGCTATATTTTATTAAATTGTTAAAACTCTAAAAATCATTTTTTAATGTTTGTCTAATAGCTTCATAAAGTATAATCCCCGCACTGACCGCAAGGTTTAGACTTCTGCCTTTATCGGTCATAGGGATTGTTATGCAATTTTTTTTGTAGGTGTTTAAAATTTTTTCGTCGATTCCTTTTGTTTCGCTTCCGAAAATTATATAATCACCTTTTTGATATTCGACATCAAAATAAAGTTTATCGGTTTTTGTTGTAGCGAAAAAACATCTTTTAGTATTGACGGAATTTAAAAATTCTTGAGTATTTTGCCATATTGTTAAATCAAGTTTATCCCAATAATCAAGTCCGGCGCGTTTAACGGCTTTTTCACTTATATCGAATCCTATAGGAAGAACGATATGAAGTTTTGCTCCCGCATTTACGCAAAGCCTTCCGATATTTCCGGTATTAGGAGGTATTTGAGGATTGAAAAGAACTATATTAAACATTTTTTGATCTTTTTATTAGGTGTGCAAATATTTTCGCTATCGATTTAGGCTTTTTAGCAAAAATATTTCGAAGTCTGTCTTTTATTATCCTTGATTTTATTTCCTCTTGATTTACTTTTTCTTTCATTTCTTCTCACCTTTTTGTTTTCTTTCAATTTGTCGGTTAAAACCGACGTTACGAAATTAGGATTTAGGATTGAGGTTTTAGATATTTTAATCCGAAATCCAAAATTAACTATTCTAAATATTCAGACTATCAAGTTTTTAACTGTTTTTTATACTTTCATTAATATCCAAACTTCTTTTCTTTCTTCTATTTTGAATGAATTTTTAAGTATCGTTAACCATTACCAAAAAAACTTCTTACAATTTTCACACTTTCACCACTTTCACCAAAACTTACAAATAGTGAAAACAGTGAAAATGGTGAAAATGTCAGATTTGTTTTGTTTTTTGGTATTATTACAATCTTTTAAAAGATTTAATAATAATTCTCTTTCCCTATCATTGCTAAATTCATTCTTAAAATAATTCAAAAAATCCGGGATAACAACTTTGTTAAACTTCACTATTTGCATCAATTACCTTAATTCCGGATTTTTTAAAAATCCCTTTTAAAGGATGATTGGTAATATCCGTTTTTTGCCAATATTCCTCAAGTGCTTTTTCATTTTCGGGTAAAAGTTTTTTAGGTAAGCTAATTCTTACAACTTTACCATTTTTCCATTTATAAGCCATTTTTGCCCTTTTTTATAATTGTATCAAAAACCGATAATTTGTAACGCCGACTTCAGTCGGTAATGTCTTCACCGGTTAAAACCGGCGTTATGAAATTAGGATTTAGGATTTAGGATTGAGGTTTTAGATATTTTAATCCAAAATCCGACATAGTTGCTTCGCAACGCCAATAGCACAAAGTGCTATTCAAAAGCTAAAAGCATAAAGCTTAAAGCAAAATATATGCAATATTGTCTTTAATTTGGTTAATTCGTATATTGGTGTATTGGTATATTGGTGTATTGGTATTTTACTCTTACTAATACACTAATAATTAATACACTAATTTCACTTTTTTCACTTTTCATTTTACAATATTATAGTTTTATTAGCATATACGAAAATCCTATTTTCAATAGCTTTTTTAATAGCGCGGCTTAGGACTATTTTTTCTATATCTCTGCCTTGGAGCCTCATTTCTTCCCAGCTCATTTCATGGTTTACTCTTATTATATCTTGTTCTATAATAGGTCCTTCGTCAAGGTTGTTATTTACGAAATGAGCGGTTGCACCTATGATTTTAACTCCCCTGTCGTATGCTTGTTTGTATGGATTAGCTCCGATAAAAGCCGGGAGGAAAGAGTGGTGAATATTAATTATTTTATTCGGAAATTCTTCAACAAACGTAGGAGTCAAAATTCTCATAAATTTAGCCAGAATAATAAAATCGGGATTTGTAGGTTTTATAATTTTAAGCATTTCTTTTTCATGCTCCGTTCTGCTTTTGCCTTCCGCCGGAACGTAATAAAAAGGAATATCGAATTTAGAAGCGAGATCTTTTAAATTTTCTCTATTGGCTATTATACCTATAATTTCCACATCCAAATCGCCGGAATATTGTTTGATTAATATATCTCCTAAGGCGTGCGCCTCTTTTGTTGCAAGCAAAAAAAGTCTTTTTTTTCTTTTTTTGAATATTTCAACTTCGGCGCAAGATATTTCTTTTAATATTTCGTTTTTAAGTTTCTCTTTATCAATTTCACCGGCAATTACGGCACGAAAAAAAAATTTGTCGTTTTCTTTATCGACGAATTCCTGCTGGGTTTCGATATTAAAATCATTTTCATATAAAACTTTCGAAATTTTATAAACAAGTCCTTTTTTGTCGTTGCATTGTATTAAAAGTGTATATTTCATTTTATGCCTTTTTGATTATGATTTTATCATAATTTTTAATTTCTTGAAGAATTGATTTTTTAGGATTTTGAGGGTCTATATTTTTCGGTTTGTAT
>CAYSKX010000128.1:0-3508 GCA_964431845.1 uncultured Nautiliales bacterium
ACATCGATATCTCCTAAGTAGGCTTTTATTACCGTTTCATCTTGCATCATATCTGCCGGTTTACCTTCAAAAATAGTTTTGCCGTAATCAAGCACCATAACCCTATCTGCGATTTTTTGAACGAATTTCATATCATGCTCGATAAAAAGAATAGTTTTTTCTTTTTCGCTTTTAAGACTAAATACCGTATCGGCAAGTTCGTCCGTTTCTTTGGGATTCATACCTGCTGCCGGTTCGTCAAGCAATAACAAATCGGGCTGTGTCGCTAAAGCTCTCGCAATTTCCACTTTTCGCTGATTTCCGTAACTTAACGCTTTTGCGTTATGATTTGCGTATTTGTCTATTTTTAAAAATTTCAAAATTTCCATAGCAAGTTCTTTGTGTATTTTTTCTTGCGAAAAAAATCTCGGCATTCTAAAAACCGCTTCAAAAAACATATATTCTATATGATTGTGAAATCCTATCAATACGTTTTCAAGCACCGTCATAGAATTAAAAAGCCTGATATTTTGAAACGTCCTTGCTATGCCCTTTTCGACGATTTTAACGGGATTAAGTCCGGTAATTTTTTCATCTTTGAACGTAATTTTCCCGCTTGTGGGTAAAAACGCTCCCGTTATAATATTAAAAAGCGTCGTTTTTCCCGCACCGTTAGGACCCACAAGCGCAAATATTTCGCCTTGTTTAACCGTAAAATTCACATCCTTAATCGCCACAACCCCGCCGAATTGTTTGGTTATATTATTAACTTTTAACATTTTACTCCTTTATTGTAGAGAAAGTGAAAAAAGGTGAAAAAGGGTGAAAAAAGGCAATTTCCCATTCTCAATTCTCAATTCTTCTCGCCCATTTAATAAATAATCTTTTTGTATCCAAAACTCCTAAGTCTTTGCCATTAAGTATATGTTCTTTTAATGCTTTTGCGCATATGTAAGCATTCGAAAAACCTCTGCCTCCCATACCGTTAATTATATAAAGTCCGTCAATGTAATTTATAGTTTTGGGTATTTCTCCTTTTATAATTTTCGGATTGTTTTTAAGAGTTTTATTCGTATCTATAATTTTACCGATTATAGGGAAATAATCAACACTTGCCGCTCTAAATCCTCCTATGATTTTCGATATTTTGAAATTTCGTATATCGATTATTTCTCTCGCTTTTTCGATAAGTTCTAACGCTTCTTCTTCGTTTTCTTTGCACTCAAGACAGTTTCTTTTGTGAGTGGCGCCTATTTTTATCATCCCGTCAATCACCCCCACCGAACAGTTTTTATGAAAAAGCATATTTAATTTTCCATTTTCCACCCCGCCACTTTTCAAGTGACCGAATTCGCTTCGCTCATTCTCAATTCTCAATTCCCCCTTCTCAATTCTCAATTCTCCATTCTCCATTCTCAATTCCCCCTTCCCCTCAATTCTCTCGCCCCAAACGGCTCTAATATTTATATACGGAATATCTATTAAAGTTTTATGTCCCGTTGCCAAAATAACGTTTTTGGTTTTGTATTCTCCAACTCTCCAATAATCCCCGTTTTTATGAATATTGTCTATTTTTTTAATTTCATAATCGATATTGATTTTTTCTTTAACGTCTTGAGGGAAAACCACGCCTCCGTCTTTAAAGAAAAATCCCCCGTTTCTTTTTTCGTAAGGAAGCGAAATATCTTTTTCGTATCGTTTGAATTTTTCGATATCTCTTTCGTCTCTTGGCAAAATAGTTACTCCGAAATTATGCGTATCGACGCCTACGCTTTTAAAAAACCGCAATGCGCTTATAATGGCGTTATTGATAAATTCGGTATAAGTGGTGTTGAATCCGACTTTGGGAAACAAAAACGCCCCCGCCGCCGCACTTGCTCCAGAGGTTAAAACGCCGTTTTCATCTATCAAAAGAGTATTATATTCTCTTAGCTCATATGCAGTTAATAATCCCGCAATACCGCCGCCTATTATTATAAAATCAAAATGTTTCATCAAAAGCGCTTTTAAATTTCGGATTTTTGCCGAATTTTTCGAAAAGAAATTTTTTGTATTCGCTTTTGTTTATTTTTACTTGGACGTATATTACTTTTTCTTTCGCATCATACCAGCTATCTCCTTGGATTGCGTTTAGTATTACGAAATTCTTTATTTCCGAATCGATTTTTTTATCGGTAATATTCAGTTTTCTAAAAAAAAGTCGGGTTTTACTTTGAAGTTTGGCAATTAATTCGCTTACTCCGAGAGAATAAGCCTCTTCTTGTTTTAAACGCGTCAATTTTGTGACATGAACTTTACCGACGCTTAAAAACGAGGACTGATAACAAACCCAAAAAGGCGCGGGAAGTTTATGGACGTAACATTGTGTAAATTTTTTCACCTTTACAGTCGTATCGGAAACACTACATCCGAGAAAAAACAGCGGCAATAAAAACAATATTTTCCTCATTCTTAACCTTTTATCATAAAATCAAAAAAAAGATCTTTGTTTTTGCTTCTTTCTTTTGCTAAATATAAATTTTTGCCTGTGATAACAATACGCCCGTCGCATATATTTATATCGACTATAGGCATAGAAAAATCGATATTTATAATTTTTGCCAACCAAAAAATATTACATAATTTTTCGATAATTTCTTTTGGAGGAAGTAAATGTTTATACTTTTCTATTTCTCTTTTTCTGATTTTTTTGCGTTTATAAAAACGTATTATTTTAGAAACTAAAAGCCTCTCACAATGAGTAAAACCGTAATGAAGCGAATTTAACAATATATAATCGGTATGTTTATGCGATTCGTAAAAATCAATAAGTTCTCCTGCGCGTGAAAGTTTAATGGCATAACTTAGATGTTTTTTGTATTTTTCTTCAAGATTATACTTATCTTTTAACAAATCAAAAATTTTAAGCGCTATTTTTGTTTCATAAGAAGAAAGTTTTCTATCGATATTATATACGTCTATAATCGTTCGAACCGAAGGATTAAAATTCGCGGGAAATTTATAATTATCACTTCTTAACAAATCCGTCAAAAAAACGCCTTCTCTTACGCCTACGCCGCTTGTTATTATCGTTTTGGCTTCTAAATAATCCAATAATTCCGTTAGAATAAGCACTCCCGGTCTTATTACGTCAAGTCTTTCCGGTTTGACTCCTATTTTGAGAAGTTCGGCATCGCTCATTTTGATGATTGATTTTAGAAATTTATAATGCTCTTTCGTTTCATAAGTAAATCCGTGAAGTATATCGAGAGGATATTCGATTTTTTGCATAATAACCTGTGAAAGCGCTCTGATTGTTCCTCCTATACCGAAAACTTTGCTTTGTTTAAACAAATTTTTTAAACGTTTAATTTCCGTTTTGATATGTGTTCTTGCCCCTTCAATGTCGTTTTTATCGAAATAAAGCTCTTTTAATCTGACCGTTCCGAGTTTTAAGGAAATTGTTTCGGTGATATTTTTGTTTTCGATAAGTGCAAGTTCTGTCGAACTTCCTCCTATATCGATAGTGACGCCGCTTTTTTCGTAAAGC
>CAYSKX010000129.1:0-3456 GCA_964431845.1 uncultured Nautiliales bacterium
AAGGTCAATATATAATGATTGTTTTTAATATTAAAAAGGGGTGCGGAATGTCGGGTGGAAATGGTGAAAATGTGAAATTGTGAAATTGTAAAAGTTTTTTGTTGATGGTATTATAATACCTCTTCAAACTAAACCGTTTGTAAACCATGATGGCGGGGAAAAGGTGTGAAAAGGGTGAAAAAGGGTGAAAAAAAGTGAAAAAGGTAATTTTGAATTATGAATTTTGAATTATAATTCTCCATTCTCAATTCTCCATTCTCAATTCTATCTACACTGATAATATATAATCATATTCTGAGAAGGAATGTTTATGCCTATTTGCGACGAATTGTTATCAAGCATTATAAATAATTGGGAATCCACGGTTTTATAAACCGAAACATTTTTTGTAAGGTTTTTAACAAAAACAAGAGTATCGTTATTTTTACCTATATAAACTTCTAAGTTTTGTTTTTGCGGTTTTATTTTAACGGTGTATAAATTATTTAATGTTTTTTTTAGCTCTTCGACGGTTTTTTTATTGTTAGGAATATTATACGTTTGATTGTTTTTTTTGAAACTAATTCCTAAGGTTTTGCACTCATACGTTTGATTCGTATTAAAAGCAAATGCCAATACGGCTACACTAAATAAAAGTAATTTTTTCACATTTTTCCTTTAAGTAAATTTTATTCGGAAAAGAGAATTTTCCTTTTTTCAGCATTTTCACTATTTTCACTACTTTTCACCTTTTATTAACTTATTTATTTCCCTCAAAGCTTCAAGTGCACCTTTTTTTATTTGAATATCCGCATCTTCATACTCTAAAGGGTTTATACGAATCAATGTCGAATCACAACTTCTCGCAACTTTTTCGCTCATCATTCTGACGGTCGGAACGGTTTTACCGGCGCCTATTTCAATTATAACAAGTTTTTCATCAATCTGACTAAGCCAATATTCAAATCTTGCAAGTTGTAAATTAACTCTTTTATCCACAAATCTCAAATCACTAAACATCAAAATATTAGGTCTAGCGACTCTTTTGCAATATTTACAAAGCGGCCAATTTTTCGCTTCGAATCTTTCTTCGTCTATTTCTATATCTTCATCGTTTTCCCAAATACTATTATAACAAGGCTCACTGCATTGTAAATAATTGATATTGCCATGTATTTCCACTATTTTAAGTTCGCTAAATCCGGCTTTTTGGAAATGCCCGTCCACATTAGAAGTAAATACGAATTTGGAATGCGGAAAATTTAAAAGTATTTTAAACCCTTCATGAGGAGTCGTATTTCTATACATATTAAGCCTATGTCCGTAAAACGCCCACGCCAATTTCGGATTAATATCAAACCATGCAGGATTTGCAAGCGCTTGAAAGTTTAGTCCTAACTTTTGCGCTATAGGATAGGCTTTCCAAAATCCTTCATCTCCTCTAAAATCCGGCAGTCCGCTATCAACTCCCATCCCCGCACCTGCGGTTATCAACATATATTTAGCTTCCTTTATAGTCTTAGCTGCTTTTTTTATACTTTGCATTCCCCTCCTTTATGTTGTGTGAAAAAAGGTGAAAAAGGGTGAAAAGGGTGAAAAAAGGTAATTTTGAATTATGAATTTTAAATTATAATTCTCAATTCTCCACTGTTCACTTTTCACTGTTCACTTTTCACTATTCACTTATATTACCCTCCCGTTTCCCAAAATGCTCTATCGGATGTTTTTTCTACTTGCCAATCGTTTTTTTCGGGTTTGTTTGCAACTACTTCTTTTAATATTTCGGCTGCTTTATCGATATTTCCTTCTCTTAAAGCTTCTTTGATATTATAACTTTCGGTAAAGAAAAGGCAAGGTATCAAATACCCTTCTGCCGTTAAACGAATTCTATTGCATTTTTTGCAAAAATCTTCATTGTGAGGTTCGATTATTCCAAAAACATATCCATCTTCGGTTTCGAAATATCTACTTGCGCTATTGTCTTTTGGTAATTCTTTAAAATTATATTTTTTTCGTATTTTATCAAGTATTATGCTTGCATCCACTCTTTTTATTCCAGGATACGCTCTTTCGTTTTCCATAAATTCGATAAATCTTATAATAACGCCTTTTTCTTTCGCAAACTCCAATAAATCAATTATTTCGTTATCGTTAATTCCTTTTAAGACTACCGTGTTGAGTTTAACTTTTAATCCGACTTTCAACGCTTCTTCAAGTCCTTGTAAAACTTTTTTTAGCATCTCTTTTTGGGCTATCTTAGCGGCGGTTTCGGGTTTGAGAGAATCGATAGACATATTTATTCTTTTAAGTCCCGCTTTTTTTAGTTTTTGGGCATATTCTTTTAAATAATATCCGTTTGTAGTAAGCGCCAAATCAAGAGAGGGTTTAAACTCATGAAGCATTTTTACAAATACGTCTAAATCTTTTCTAAGCAACGGCTCTCCGCCTGTTAAACGGATTTTATTCACTCCTTCGTCAATTGCAAGGCACAAAAATTCAAACATCTCTTCATATCTCAATATATTTTCATGAGGTTCCCAATCAAACGGCGTATCGGGCATACAGTAAATACATCTGAAATTACATCTACTTGTGACGGAGACGCGAATATAATCTATTGTTCTATTAAATTTATCTATTAACATTTTTAGCCTTTAATGCTATAATTATACCATTACCAAAAAAACTTCTTACAATTTTCACACTTTCACACTTTCACCAAAACTTACAAATAATGAAAACAGTGAAAATGGTGAAAATGTCAGATTTGTTTTGTTTTTTGGTATTAAATAACTTTTTGGTTATATATCTTGAAATATAACGTTTTAAAAATTGTATCACAAAAAAGGATAAATTGATGTCTTTTTACAAAAATTTGGAAAAAATAATAGAATGTTGCGATATAAACAAAAAATTCGATATGTTTTATGAATTGTATGAAAGGGTGAAGGGAGAAGGCGAAAGGTGGAAGGGATTTTATTCAAACGAAAAACCTAAAATATTTGATAAACCAAGCTACGCGGACTTTTGTGAAATAGTTCATCCGGCAAGAGTTCCAAGACGCAGAGGATTTGAAACGAATGAAAAAAAAGCCGTTTTACTTCATGCGATAGTTCATATAGAATACTCGGCTATAGATTTGGCGCTTGATGCGTGTTATAGGTTTAGAAACTTGCCGGATGAATTTTATTTCGACTGGCTTGAAGTGGTTGAAGATGAGATTAGACATTACGAAACGATAAATTCCTTGCTTGAAAAGACGGGTTATAAATACGGAGATTTTCCGGTTCATGCTTCGCTTTTCGAAACTTCCGTGAAGACACAGGATTTACTAAGTCGCATGGCAATAATTCCGAGATGGTATGAAGCCGGAGGGCTTGACGCAAACGAA
Source organism: uncultured Nautiliales bacterium (assembly GCA_964431845.1). Taxonomy (GTDB): domain Bacteria; phylum Campylobacterota; class Campylobacteria; order Campylobacterales; family Nautiliaceae; genus Nautilia. The sequence continues at coordinate 3,371 of CAYSKX010000129.1, forward strand.
AAGATAATAAACAAACTCAAAAAAACAAACGACCCGTTTGCAAAAAAAGTAATTGAAGCGCTTTTAATAATTCTAAAAGAAGAAAT
>CAYSKX010000130.1:0-3406 GCA_964431845.1 uncultured Nautiliales bacterium
TATTTGTAAGTTTTGGTAAAAGTGGTGAAAGTGTGAAAATTGTAAGAAGTTTTTTGGTAATGGTATAATTAAATTCTCTAAAAACATCGTTTCGAAAAATGTTTCGATTGAGTAAATCAAATCGTTATATTCTTTATTAAACGATGTTTTTTGGAGGATTTCGATTAAATGCGTAAAGGAAAGTTATTCAAATTATGAATAGATTCGATAAAGACGCTATAACGTGGGATGAATTGCCAAGAAGAGTTAAACTTGCAAAAGCTGTTGTAAAAAACGTTTGCGATTATTTCAAAGGAAACGAAAAAGTTTTGGAATTCGGCTGCGGGACGGGACTTGTTGGTATTAATCTCGCTTATTTTGTAAAAGAGCTTAAAGGAATAGACACTTCACCTATAATGGTGGAAAAATTTAATAAGAAAGCCGAAATGTTAAACCTTAACGCAAAAGCGGAAGTGAAAGATATATTCGATATACATGAAAAATACGACGCAATAATATCCTCTATGACGTTACATCATATAAAAGATATTCGCAAACTCTCAATTCACTTATCAACCATAACCGATAAAGTTTTCCTCGCCGACCTTGTCAAAGAAGACGGCACATTTCACACAAGAGGCAATGATGACGTTATGCATTTCGGTTTCACTTACGAAGAATTAAATAGTTATTTCAAAGAATGGAATATCGAATACGAAATTATACATACCGTAAAGAAGCATAGGGATTTTCCGATATTCTTAGTGAAGTTAGGATTGAGGATTTAGGGGTTAAGATTTAGGATTTAGAAAATATTTAATATATCTCAAATCAAATCTAAATCCTAAAACCTCAAACCTAAATCCTATTTATAAACAAAGGAGAACTATGAAACTATTACTACCCTTAATCGGAGCTGTTGTAGCATTTTTCGTCTCAAATGTTTTTCTTGAGATTCATCAAGCGTTTTTAATTGCTTCTATTGTGTTGTTGGTAGCTTATTGGACGAATGAAGCTTTGCCGCTTGGAGTTGTGTCTTTGTTGCCGATTATTTTGTTTCCGATGCTTGGAATTACTGACCTTAAACATGTAAGCGCAAATTATGCCAATCCTATTATTTTTTTATTCCTCGGTGGATTTATGCTTGCTATTGCGGTTGAAAAAACGAATTTGCATAAAATAATAGCCAATAAAATTTTAAGCGTTTTTCCTAATACTACAAGAGGCGTTGTTTTTGCGCTTCTTATAACCTCGGCGGCGCTTAGTTCGATTTTGTCAAACACCACAACGGCGCTTTTGTTGATGCCTATTGCTATGTTTTTAACGAAAGATTTTAAACTTAAAACAAGATTTATTTTAGCCATTGCATACGGTGCAAGTATAGGAGGAATAATAACTCCGATAGGAACTCCTCCGAATTTGATACTGCTCGGATTTTTAGAAGATAACTCCATAAACCATTATACCTTTGCCGAATGGATGCTAAAAACGGTGCCTCTTGCGGCAATAATGCTTTTGATAGTGGGATATATTCTTAGTCTTAATATTAAAAAATTCGAAGTTGATCTCGAAGTTGATACCACACTAAACAAAGAGCAAAAAAAACTAAAAAATATTTTATTGATTCTTGTGGTTTTACTGTTTGCTAATTCTTTCATAAAAGTGCCGGATGCTCTTATACTTTTAAGTTTTGGGTTGCTTATGTGTGTGCCGAAAATCGGATTTTTAACATGGCAGGATACGAAAAAAATTCCTTTTGAAATAGTATTTTTATTCGGTGCCGGATTTTCTATTGCCAAAGGTTTTTCCATTACACATTTAGATAAAGTAATAGCAGATATTTTATTAAATATCACTCATTTCGATACGTTGATTTTGATATTGCTAATTGCTACGGTGGTAACTTTCACTACCGAAATTACAAGCAATACCGCTTTAATATCTATTGTTTTGCCGATTATTTATTCTATAGGGCAAAGCGCAAATATCAATATTTCTCAAATCTTAATGATAGCTACAATTTGTGCAAGTTACGCTTTTATGTTGCCTATAGCCACACCTCCGAATGCTATTGCATTTTCGGCGGGAATCAAAATAAAAGATATGGCGAAATTCGGGTTTGTTTTTAATCTGATAGCTATTACTGTTACGTCTGTTATCGGGTATTTTTATTGGTGATAAAATTTTGTATTGACTAAAGAAGGATGAGATATTGTAATCACTTACACTAACATTTAGTCAGCGGCTAAAATTTTCTAAAAGAAAGGATATTTTTGAAAATATTAGTTAGTGCGCTCGAACCGAGCGCAAACTTGCATTTCAAACAAATTTTAAACGAATGCGAAGTTAAAAATAAAAAGTGTAAAATTACGGGCATATTTGATAAATCCTTAGGAAACCCGATAATTGACGGCAATGAATTTAACGTTATGGGTTTTTTGGATGTTATGCCGAAAATAAAACTTGCGAAAAAAGTTATTAATAAGCTTGCTTTGCTTAGTAAGGAGTGTGATAAGGTGCTTTTAATCGACGCTCCTTCTTTTAATCTGACACTTGCAAAAAAAATCAAAAAAATTAATCCCGAAATTGAGATAATTTATTATATTTTGCCGAAAGTTTGGGCATGGAAAAAAAATAGAATTAAACAAATAAATAAATATATAGATAAAAAAGCCTATATTTTTCCGTTTGAGCGTGAAATATGGAAGGACGGCATATATGTGGGTAATCCTATTTTAGATGAGATTAAAGAGTATAGAGACGAGACGAATTATAAAAATATCTCTTTTTTGCCCGGAAGCAGAAAAAGTGAAATCAAATCGTTAATGCCCGTTTTTAGAGAGCTTATAGCACATTTACCGGGCAATAAACTGTTAGTGATACCCGAAATTTATAGACATAACATAAATCTAATTTACGGAGATGTTAGTGGATTTGAAATTGTTTATGATACCCACAAAGCGCTTTTAAAAAGTGATTTCGCATATATTTGCAGCGGAACGGCAACGCTTGAAGCGGCAGTTATTGGAACTCCTTTCGTGCTTATGTATAAAGCGCGAAAAATAGAATATTTAATAGCAAAAACATTCGTTAAATTAAATTATGTAGGACTTGCGAATATTATATTCGAAAAAGAAGGACTTAACGAATTTCATAAAGAATATCTTCAAAATTTCAATATCGAACATTTAATAAAAGATTTTGAAAAATCCGATTTAAAAGAGTTTCAAAAAAAATCCGAAAAATTAAGAAAAAACCTAAAACAAGGCAGTGCGGAAAATATGATAAAAATTATTTATAATTTCTGAAATTTTAATGTTTTTATCTTGAATTTTTAATCAAAAGTGGTTATAATTTCATTCCTCATAAAGCGGTGGGGTAGCTCAGCTGGTTAGAGCGCTGGTCTCATAAGCCGGAGGTCGGGAGT
>CAYSKX010000131.1:0-3405 GCA_964431845.1 uncultured Nautiliales bacterium
TGCGTTTTTTTAAGTTTTTAGTTAAAATCCTTTATTTATTATAGGATTGCTTTTTCATCGATTATATATTGACTGCCTATAAAGTTTTGAAAATAACTGCTTCCTATTTTTGCCGTATTTTCCCACAGTGCTTTTGCCGCTTCACAGTCCCAATCGAAATCTTCCGTGATATTTACCGTAGGAATAGGAAACGTAAACGGTTGGCCTATTGCGTCGCCTTTTGTCATTACTTCATAAAAGGCTCGGATGATTTTTTGCATTTCGGGTTCGAAATCTTTATAAGTCGCATCGGTTAATTTTTTAATTTTACTATTTCTTTTTTGAAGTTTTGCAAGAAGCTTATCATTTTCTACACCTTCAAAAAGATGTTTGTTATTGCGAGTGGGGATTTGATTTTTCAAGTCATCCGGAACGGTAAAATCGATAGTTATATTCGTAAAAGGACTTTGTCCCCAACGTGCCGGCACATTTAGATTATATACGAAACTTTCTATCGCTTCTTTAATTTCGTCATATGAGAGTTCGTCTTTAAACACATAAGGCGCAAGATAAGTATCGAAACTGCTAAATGCCTGCGCTCCCGCCCATTCACTTTGCAAAATTCCCAAAAAATTCGCCATTTGTCCGAGTGCGCTTCTAAAATGATTCGGCGCTTTTGCCTCAACCCTTCCTCTAACTCCGTTAAAACCTTCATTAAGTAAATTTCTTAAACTCCATCCCGCACAATAAGGTGCCAAACAATCCAAATCATGTATATGATAATCCCCGTCTCTATGCGCTTTGCCTTCAAGCGGAGAATATACTTTATCAAGCCAATAGTTGGCAATTACTTTTCCCGCCGTATTGTTTATAAGCCCCGCATGAGAATAGCCTGTATTGGAATTAGCGTTAATTCTCCAATCTTGTTTGCTTATATATTCTTCAATAGTCGTATTACAATTGATATACGTAGCTTCTTTATCCAATAAATTTTCGCGTTGAAGCTTATGCAAATGACGATATAACATAAAATTTTTCATTACATCAAAATATCCGTGTTTATATAGCGAATGCTCTATCAAATCCTGAATATACTCAACTTCTGGAGTTTCGATTTTTTGAAGTTGATTTATAACTTCTTCGAAAACATGAATATCGTATTTAACATTCGTAGCTTCAAAAGCTTTTTTGATAGCGTCTTCTATTTTATACGGAAAATAGTTCTGATACGACCCGTCTCTTTTTATAACTTTTTTCATTTTGTTCCTTTATAGGATTTAGGATTGAGGTTTTAGGGTTTAGATATTTATATATTTCTAAACCCTCCACTGTTCACTTTTCACTGTTCACTTTTCACTATATCGTTTTCCCTTTATTAATTCGGAATTATATATCTTTTTTTCTTAATTAACCCTTAAAAAATGCCGGGATTATCGGAGTGTTTTTATCTTAATAAGAGTTTTTTGTCCTATTTACGGGAAAGAAAAAAGAAAAGAAATTTTTAAAAATTTTTAATGCTATAAGAAAATCTAATTCCTGCAAACAAAGGTTTAATTTCGTTTGCCATACTTGGCACTACATATTCTTCTTCAACCAAAACAACCTCTTTTTTCGGAATTTGTAAATTAAAATTATTTATTGCGTTATCGCTTATAAATTTTTGAAACGTCTCATTATCTCCTTCAAAAAATTCGGCAAGTGCCGGCAAAATCGCAGGTGCGCTAAATAATCCCGCAGCGCCTTTTAGTTTGTTTATAATCGTATGCGGAGCGCTGTCGCTACCGAACATTACCTTTTCATTTCCTTCTTTAACTATTTTTTGAAGTGCATCCCTATCTTTCGGAGTTTTTACGACGGGTTTGCAGAAATTATGAGGATTTAAATTTCCTCCTATTAAATCGTCAAGCGTAAGAAGCAGATGATGAAGCGTAACCGTTGCGTATAGATTATCGTATTTATCCAAAAGTTCTACCAAATTATATGTTGAGATATGTTCCATTATAATTTTTAACGTAGGAAAATCGTTTGCTAATTTTTCATATACGGGGGCGAATTCTCTTTCTCTATCAAGCACAAATCCGTTTGTTTCCCCATGGACGGATAACGGAATATTAAGCTCCTCCATAATTTCAAGCACCGGATAAATATTTTCTATCGATTTCACTCCTCCTTCGGAATTTGTAGTAATACCCGCGGGATAAAGTTTTACGGCAAATATTTCGTCTTGCAAAACTTCAAGTTCTTCTTTAGTGTAGTTTCTCATAAAAAGATTCATAAGAGGAGTAAAATTTTCGCTATTTTGCAAAATCTCTTCTTTATAGCTTAATAACCTATCTATATTATCCACAGGCGGTGTGAGATTAGGCATAATTACCGCCGCCGCAAATTGATTTGCCGTATATGGCAAAACACTTTCAAGCATTTTTCCTTCGCGCAAGTGCACATGCATATCTATCGGAGTATTTAACGTTATCATTTTAATCCTTTAAAATTTCTATCTCAATATCATAAAATTTTTCCAAATTTTTAAAATCACTATCAAAAGTTATTAATTTATCACAATATCTATTTACTATTTCAAGATGAACGAAATCGTTAATATTTCTACATTTATTTAATAATTTACATTTTTTAAAAGCTGATATAACTATATCGTTATTAATCATACTTTTACTAAGATCATAATATAAATCAACAATTTCCTTATTTTCAATTTTCAACTTTGATAATCCGAAAATTAATTCTATTAGCACCAATTCCGATATAAAAAACTCTTTTCTTTTAATAGCTTTACTTATTAAATAATTTGAAATTTCAGTTTTTTTATCACCTTGTGTAGCTACTGTATAAATTAATACGTTTGTATCAAAATATATCATCATACATATCCGTATCTAATTTTGTAACATCAATATTTGAATCAATTTTTACAGGTTTTTTTGTAATTTCATTAAATCTTTTTAATAACTCATCATTTTCTTTATTATAAATTTCATTTTTATTAAAAATCAAAATTTCTAAACTTTTTCCAACATACTCTTTTGGAATATGTATAACCAATTCTTCATTATTTGGAGTTATCATTTCCCTTATCATTTAACATTTCCTTTAACATTAATTCCCTTCTTTTTTAAGAATTATAACACAAATTTAATATCTTTATGATTTTTTAATCTTTTATAAAATTCGTTTCTTTCTTCTTCATTGCTAACATATACTTCAAATTTTTGAGAATGGTATTTGCCGTGAGAATTGTTGTGATGTATTTCGCATTCTTGATTGTCAATACACTCTTTAACGGCTTTTTTCATTTTCTCCTTATCTTCTCCGATAATTCTAAATCCCCACATTCTCGGATATTCTATTTTTTTTTTTTTTTCCATGCTTGCTCCTTGTAAATTAGGATTTAGGTTTTTATTTTTTATT
>CAYSKX010000132.1:0-3403 GCA_964431845.1 uncultured Nautiliales bacterium
TGAGAATTGAGAATTGAGAATTAATTTTGAATTTTGCAAAGCAAAAATTCAAAATATCCCTTTTTCACCTTTTTTCACCCTTTTCATCCTCTTTCACTCCACTTTAAAAACTCTGAAATTTTATAACCAATTCCACTTCACCGGCGGGAATTCTTAATTCTCTACTAATTTCTTCAATGGAATATCCGCTTTTATAAAGATTTATAATTCTTTGTTCGTCGCTTTTGGTAACGTTTGAAAAATCAACCATTTTATTTTTAACCGAATGTTGAACGTTAAAAAGCTTATTTTCGAGATTTTTTATATATTTGATATTTCTCTCTTCTATTTTTTTTATATTTTCTACTAGGGATTCTATAATTTGTTCCATCTCTTTAAGGGTTTTTTGCGTTTGTTCGGAATTAGATTCTTTTTTTAGTTTAAACACTTCTTGATTAATATCCTCAATCGTAAGCTCTAATGCAGCAAATTTTGCATCTACAATTTTATCTCTTTTTAATATATATAAAATCAAAAACAACACAAATCCGCTAAGTCCCGCAAACATTATTATTACGATATTAAGCATTTTTACCCTTCATTTCTCTAATAATAGCTCTTTCTCTTGCCATAATAAATGCATTATAATCTTTAATATCTCTTTCATGCATCAATGTAATTTTACCTAAATTTTCACAAACGGCTTCAAAAATTACGGGAACTATTCTTGGAGGAAATACGGGAAGTGCCATTCTACCGTAATATTTTTTATTTTTTTCAAAAAGTTTTTCTTTTATTGCAAAATAATCAAAACCGATACTTTCAATTTCCGTTTTGTGCTCAAGCTTTAACAATTCTTTTTTTTCATTTTTAACAAATGCCGTTAATTCGTCAATCTTCCTATGAAGAGCAATTAACAGTTCAAGTAAAACCGGATCAGTTTCTTTCGTTTCACCTCTTGCTTTAGCAAGCTTAATATACTGTCCTATCGGATCGCTACTTTCACTACCTAGTTTATCGAATTCTTCTTTGTATTTTTCTTCGTATAAATTGAATTCAAATTCAAAAAAAGCGGGTATTAGTCTTGGCATGTTCACACCTTATCAAGTATAATCAATATCAAAAAAATAATTCCAAGATATCCATTTACTTCAAAAAAGGCTTTAGGAATATTTGCAAAATCCTTTCGAACAAGTTTTTGCTCATAATAAAGCATTACCGCAGTCGTTATTACCGCTACCCATCCGAAAAAGCCGAGCTTTGCAAAAATAACAAACAAAACCCAAAACAACACACTAAAGACATGAAACATGCTTGATATAAAGACTGCCGCTTTTTCACCGACTAATGCGGGAATGGAGTGAAGATTTTCTCTTTTGTCAAATTCCATATCCTGCAAAGAATACAAAACATCAAACCCTGCAACCCAAAACATAACTCCAAGAGCCAAAAACACACTCCAACAAGGAATCGAAGCCTTAACGGCAACAACTCCTGCAATAGGAGCAAGTCCTAAAGAAATTCCAAGTACCAAATGTGCATATTCGCTAAAACGCTTAAAATAGCTATATCCTCCAAGCACTATCAAAATAGGCACTGAGAGTTTAAAAGCAAGAGAATTAATAAAATATGCCGTTATTATAAATATTAAAGCGTTTGCCGCAATAAACAGTTTCATTTGAAACTTACTAATCTCTCCCGTAACTGACACTCTATCTTTAGTCCTAGGATTTTTAGCATCAATATCTTTATCTATAAACCTGTTTACAGCCATTGCATAATTTCGCGCACTTACTGCCGCTATGATTCCAAGTAACAACAACCTCCATCCGAACCATCCGTTTGCCGCAACTACCATTGCGATTAATATAAACGGAATACTAAATATAGTATGCGAAAACTTAACTAAACTCATGTATTTTTTAATCAAATCATTCATCTATATCCTTTAATACGTCAATATTCATTTTACTAAAAGCAAACACTTTTTTGCCTAAATCTTTCAAACTTGCTCCAATATGATAGGTAGTGTCATCAATTATTAAAAATCTATCGTGAAATTTATTTGATATTTTTATGGTTAGATTATCATATTGAAAGTTATATTTTTGTAAGTCAAGTTTTAGTTGTTTAGATATGTTTTTTGTAATAATTGTAAAATTTAATTTTGGATACTTGCTAAAAATAGTTAAGACACTGTCATCTATATAGTTATCAATTAAAATCACTTCTTTTTTTGCACTTTTAAATAAACTATTTATAAATTCATATGCATCCCAAATTTGTCCGTCAAAAAATATTCCTTGTGTTAGCTTAAGTTGATTTTTATTTTCTTTTATATTTTTTATCTCTTTTTTAATATCATGTATATCATTTTCAAGTTTTAAAAATCTGTCAACTGTGATTTTTTCGCTATTTATTGCATATCCATTTATAATGTATTGTTTTAATATTTTTGTAGCCCATTGACGAAATTTTGTAGCTTTTTTACTATTTACTCTATAGCCAATAGAAATAATCATATCTAAATTATAATATTTTACTTTTCTTTTTTTCCCATCTTTTGTAACTTGTTCCAAAATGGAACAAGTTAAAGTTTCTTCTAATTCATTACTTTTGTATATATTACCAATATGTTTAACAATAGCAGGACGATTTACTCCAAATAATAAGGCAATATCTTCTGTTCTTAGCCAAATAGTTTCATTTTGACTATCAATTGAAACCTTTATTTCAATCTCCCCATTTTCATAAACTATGATTTGATTTTGCATTGTTTATCCTTAATTTTATAAAGTATCTCTACTTTTTCATCTACTATTTTTTGAATGTTATCAAGTTCTTTTTTTGCTTCTTCTTTTGTAATTTTATTTGAAAACTCTTTTATTTTTATCTCTTTTGCCCTATCAAAAATTTCTTCAAACTCTTTTAAAGTTTTATTATCTGGAATAATTATTGGGATTTGTCTTGCATCGTTTATTTGAAAAGCTGATGAATTATTTAAAAAGTTAAATTTATAATGATAAATAAAATATGAATTTAATAATACTACTATATATTTTGCAGTAATTTTATCTAATAAAGGAAACATACTCATAGCATTTACATCAAAAACACTTTTACCTTTATATCTTGCTTTTTGATACTCACTATGTTCATGTAGTGTAAGTATCCCACTAAACCCCTCTCTAAAATAAAATTGTGGATTTCTAACCACCGGCATACCTTTGCCTTTTTTACCGCTATGAGTTTTTAAAAACTCCACATTCTCCCTGCTCCAATCAATATAAAAAGGTGTTTCATAATACCATTTATTGCCGTCCTTATCCCCTTTATCATATGGAACAAAAGTTTTATCTCCCTTAATTCCGTTTATTTTTTCATCTTCACTTAAACTATCAACATCTGCTATTTCATTAAGAGA
>CAYSKX010000133.1:0-3334 GCA_964431845.1 uncultured Nautiliales bacterium
CATTTTCTATTACGTATTCGATTAATGTGGTTTTGCCTGCGGATTTAGGACCGTAGGTGAAAAGAATTTTATCAGGTTCTTTTTCAAAGTAGTTTTTAAAAAATTCAATCTCCTTTTCTCTATCTATAAACGGATAATCCCTAAACGTTTTATAGCCTTTTTGTTTTAGTGTGTTTGTTAAGTCGCTCATCAGGAAATGCCTTTTTTGTAATTATAGCAAATTAGATTTTAGGATTGAGGATTTAGGTTTGAGGTTTTGGATATATTAAATATTTTCTAAATCCTCAATCCTAAACCCTATTTAATAAAATAGCTCTTCGCTCTATGCTCTTTGCCTTCGTATAAAGCTTGGAGCTGAGAGCTAAGGAGATTAGGAGTTTAGGAAAAGAGGTGTTTAGAGATTATAAATTTTAATTATTCTAAACAGCTCAACCCTCTTTTCCTTTAAAGGCTCTTAGCTTTTAGCTTTAAGCCTTTAGCGACCACGAAGTGGTCATATATGGCGTTTGTGTAAGCAAACTTAATTAAGTTTCGGCCATAATAATTTGCCGTTTGGGTTTGCAACCATGTGAATATGTAAATGAAAAACTTCCTGTCCGGCGTTTTTACCGTTGTTTGTTATAAGTCTGTAGTCCGTTATATTTAATTTTTTTGCGACATCTTTTATAAATTCCGCAATACCCGGCATAATTTCAAGCGGTGTTTCGTCAAATTTGGCAAAATGTTCTTTAGGAATAATTAAAACATGCACTGCTGCAATAGGATTTATATCGTAAAAAGCGAGAAATTTATCGTTTTCTAATACTTTATTTGAAGGAATTTCACCTTTTACTATTTTACAAAATATACATTCCATTTTGACTCCTTTGTTAAATTAGGTTTTAGGATTGAGGATTTAGGTCGCTACGCTTGTAGGATTTAGGTTTTAGGTTTTAGATATTTATATTTATTTTCTAAACCCTAAACCCTCAATCCTAAATCCTCAATCCTAAAACCTAAATTCTCCATTTTTCATTTTTCACTTTTCACTTCTTTCGCTCTTTTTTTTCCCGATTTTTTTTGGTAGTATTATACCTAAAAAAACAAAGGACTGTTTTGGTGGATTTATCAGAAATTAGTAAAGTTTTAAATATCGACGAACTTGAACGAATTAGAATTAAGCTTCTCGGTAAAAACGGAATAATTACTCAAAAATTCAAAGAACTCAAAAATTATTCGGCTGAAGAGAAAAAAGTTGTAGCAAAAGAACTAAACGAACTAAAAGAGAAAGCTTTAACATTAATATCGGAAAAGAAAAAAGAACTTGAAGAAAAATTGCTTGAAGAAAAACTAAAAAAAGAAAAAATAGACGTAAGCGCATATGTTCCGAAAACAAGCGGAGCTATGCATCCTGTTACGGAAACTATGAATAAAATTATAGATTTTTTTACAAAACTCAATTTCAGCGTAGAAACGGGACCTCTTGTCGAAGATGATTTTCATAATTTTGAAGCGTTAAATCTTCCTAAGTATCATCCTGCACGTGATATGCAAGATACTTTTTATTTCAAAGACTCAATGCTTCTAAGAACACACACCTCTCCCGTGCAGATAAGAACGATGCTTAAACAAAAACCTCCTATTCGTATGATAAGTCCGGGTGCTGTTTTTAGAAGAGATTACGACTTAACTCACACTCCTATGTTTCATCAGGTTGAAGGACTTGTAGTAGATGAAAAATGTAAAGTCAGCTTTGCTAATTTGAAATTTATACTTGAAAGTTTTCTTATTCATATGTTCGGGGATGTGAAAGTTAGATTCAGACCTTCGTTTTTTCCGTTTACTGAACCTAGTGCGGAAGTCGATATAAGCTGTATATTTTGCGAAGGAAAAGGATGTAGAGTATGCTCAAATACCGGATGGCTTGAAGTGCTTGGTTGCGGGATTGTTGATCCTAACGTATTTAAAGCCGTAGAGCTTAATAATGTAAGCGGATATGCTTTTGGGCTTGGAGTTGAAAGATTTGCGATGCTTTTGCATAGAATTAACGATTTAAGAAGTATGTATGAAGGAGATATAAGATTAATGGAGCAGTTTAAATGATAGTAACAAGAAGATGGCTTGAGGAGTTTATAAATCTTGAAAATATTTCAACTCAAACGATAATAGATACGTTAAATAGGATAGGACAAGAAGTAGAAGCTGTAAAAAAATATGAAATTCCCGCAAACGTCGTAATAGGAAAAGTAATAGAATGCAAAAAACATCCGGATGCGGATAAACTTAATGTATGTAAAGTCGATGTGGGTGATGAGATATTGCAAATAGTATGCGGAGCAAAAAACGTTAAGTCCGAGCAATATGTTCCCGTCGCTAAAATAGGTGCAGTTCTCGGTGAAAATTTTAAAATCAAAAAAGCTAAACTAAGAGGTATAGAAAGTTATGGAATGATATGCTCAGCAAAAGAATTGGGACTGCCTGAAATAAGCGGCGGTATTTTGGAGATGGATAATTCTTTAGGGGAGCTTAAAATCGGTGAATATGCAGGAGTGTATTTAAATGATGAAGTAATAGAACTTGGAGTTACCGCAAATAGAGGAGATTGTTTTAGTATTTACGGAATTGCAAGAGAGCTTAGTGCCGGGCTTAATATCGATTTGAAAAATTTAGAATATAAATATGACAAATTGCAAGAAGGTATTGGAAGATTAGTTAAAGTTACAAAAAGTAAAGTGGAGTATTCTTCTCATCTTTTAAAAGCAATTAACGGAAAATTGAAATCTAATTTAAAAATAGATTTAAGGCTGGCTTTATGTGATATAGAAGCTAAAAATGAAAACGATAAATTGCTTAAATATTCTATAGATGCAACAGGTGTTTTGTTAGTTCTTAGTAACTTCGGAGAAGTTTCGTTTGAAAGTGAAAACGGAATAGATAAATTCAAAACCGAAAACGGTGAATATATTGTAGGTGTTAAGAATAGTATCGAATTAAATAATAACGGCAATTATGTAATAAATGCTAATTATATAGATTCGGAATATGTTAGTGAAATTGTGTTTGTAAATTCACTTAAAACTGATGAATATTTTTTTAGAGCAAGTAGAGGAAGTGAGCCGGATTTAGAATTCGGAATAAATTATTTCGTAAAAGAAGCTAAATTGCCGGTTTATTCCGGAAATATAGATTTAATAAACGAAATTCCGATAAAATATATTAATTTAAATATTGAAGAAATAAGAAATATAATAGGGGCGGATATAAAAGAAAAAACGGTAGTTGAAATACTTAAAAAACTGCATTTTGACGTAGAAGTGTTAAACGAAGGCGGTATGAAAATAAAAGTTCCCCAATT
>CAYSKX010000134.1:0-3313 GCA_964431845.1 uncultured Nautiliales bacterium
ACAAATAGTGAAAATGGTGAAAATGTCAGATTTGTTTTGTTTTTTGGTATTATATGAAAGTTGTAAAAATAACATTAGTTAGTAATGCTTGAAAGTAATTATTTTGCTACTCTTTCAAAGCTATTTTTTTAATATCAGTTCTTTTATTTTATCTATAACTGACGGAATTTTTAGTAACTTTGATCATTTTATTAATATACGCTTGGCTTACTCCTAAGTATCTTGCAATTTCGGTATATTTATATCCGGCTTTCTTAGCTGCAATAATTGCGTCTTTTTTTTCATCATATTCTTTGAAAAAATCTTTTATTTTTTTGCGTATCACTTTTAATTCACCATCAATTTTTACAATCTTAGGCTCGTTGTATATTTCTTCAAGTTCGAATTTTTCAAACGGTTTGTTTAATTGTTCGATATATTCTTCAAGAGGAATTTGAAGTATTTCGGAATTCTCTATAATTTCATTAAATTTGTTTTTTTTTAATCTTAAATTTAAAGATTGATATTCATAATCTTCAATATTATTGATAATATTTAAAACTAACGCATTTCTTTCTATATATTTAATAACTTTTTGAATATGGGCTTTATCAAACATTAAAAAACTATCAAATCTTCCTTTCCATAAATGTCCTATTCTTTTTGTTTTGTTATTATACCATGCCGCATATGCGGAATTTAAAAATCTCATAGCATCACTTAAATTAGGTAGGGTAGTTTCAAGTAAAATATGATAATGATTCGGTAATATACAAAAAGCATGAAATACAATTTTATAATCATATTTTGTTTTTAACATTAATTCTAAAAATTTAAAAAAGTCTTCTCTTTCGTTAAAAATTTCCGCTCCGTTAATTCCTCTATTTATTATATGATAAAAGCCGGGTTCGTTTATTCTCGGTTTTCTTGCCATTTCCTCTCCTTGATTAATTGATTAATTGTTTTTGTGTTTTTATAATATGTTTAATAATTCGAAATTTCTTCGAATTCTGATAAAAACGAAAGAGATGTTTTTTTAGAAAGCTTAATTATACAACAAGGTTGAGGTATTGAAACTCTAAATGTTTAATCTTCTCAATATCTATTCACCTTGTTAAATTTTAAATTCAATAGCTGTGTATTTAGGATTAAGAATTTATTGAATTGTAACATATTATGATATAATATTGAAATTAAATTGGTTGATATATCATAAAAAAATAAAATCACAATGATTAAATGGAGAAAATTATGAAAATTGCAGTATTGGATGATAGTGAAATTTTTTTAAAATATTTTTATAAGCAATTGCATTCTTTAAATTTTAGAGAAATACATCTGTTTTCAAAAGAAAGTGAATTTATAGATTATATAAAAAAAGATAATGACCTGGATTTGGTTTTTATAGATTTTCATTTAAAATATTCAACCGGTTTTGATGTTTTGGAAAAAAGTGAGAAATTATTATCGAATACTTATAAAATAATGGTAACTTCCGACTCCGAACCTTCTTTGAAAGAAGAAGCATTAAAAAAAGGGTTTGATATATTTATCCAAAAAAACATATCAAAAGTGGATCTCCAAGCTCTATTGAATATGATAAAAAAATTAAGAAAATATGTTAATAAAGAAATTAGAAAAAAAGAAAAAATAAAAAAGATATTAAATTATAAAGATTATCAGGAGAAAATAATACATCAAAAACAAAATAAAATTATGAAAAACGAACTTGAAATGTTTTTTGACGAAAATTTTCTTTTTGAAACATACTTTAAACCTAAGGATTTATTAACAGGAGATACTATTTATACTAAAGCATTACCGAATGATAATTATTTCATAGCAGTTATAGATGCAATGGGAAAAGGGCTTGGTGCTTCTATCACGTCATTTAACGTTTTAGCTTTTTTAAAACATTCGATAAATAAAGCAATAGAATATAAAGATTTTGAATTAGAAAATTTAGTAAATAATTTTTTAAATTATGTTAAAAGTATATTGCTCGAAAACGAAATATTGTGCGCTACTTTGATTTTAATAAATGAAAAAGAAAATAAACTTTCATATATTAATTTTGGCAATCCTCCGGTTTTAATGACTTCTAAAATTATTAAAACGAACAATTTTCCAATTACAATAGATACTAAAGAGTTTCAAATTGACACTACAGATTTAGAAGATAAAATTTTAATTTCAAGTGATGGTATTTTCGAATCTCCTTATAATAACACCATTTATTTTAAAAGATTAAAAGAATTTTTTTGCAAAATTGCTTTTTTAAAAGAATTAATTATCGATTTTAATAAACTTTCAAAACAAACGGATGATATAAGTTTGGTATTTATAAGAAAAAAATTTCAAAAATTTGATATAATTTTAGAAGAAAAAATTTCATTAGACCGTGAAGGTATTGATTCGTTTTTACAAAAGATTGCTTTATTAGATATTCAACAAAAGAATCAAATACATCTTATTTTGTATGAGATTTTATTAAATACGTATGAATATGCAATTTTAAAAGTAAAAGATAAAGAAAAAAAAGGTAACAACATAGACTATTCTTTAAAAAATGATAATGATAATAGAATTTTCTTTGCTAAAATTCGATTAAGCACAAATGGAAAATGGATAAGAATAGATTATGAAGATAATACAAGCGGTTTTGATGTTCAAACTATAAAAGATGCTTATTATCAAAAATATCACGGACGAGGAATTAAAATAATAAAACACTTATCGCACGGTTTATTTTTTAATAAAAAAGGAACTGCCGTAAAAATTTTTTTAAAGGTTGAATCATGAAAGTAGAAGTAAATGGAAATATTATCAATATAAAATCTCCTATAATAACAATATCCGATGTCGAACAAATTATAGACATACTTCATAGTAAAGAAAATGAAGCTAAAATTATTTTAAATATAAATTCATTTTCTTTACCTTCGAGTATTATAGGAGAGCTTATTAAATTAACAGATAAAAATGTCGATATAGCAATTAATGTAAAAGATGAAACATTATATGAATTGCTTGAAGCGTTAAAACTTAAACAAAAATTTAAAATAAGGAAAGTTTAATGCACTCTATAGTCAAAGATTTTAATGTAAAATTATTAGTAATTAACTTACTAACAAGTTTTGTGTTGCTTATTTATACGTATCTTGTAACGCCAGGGGATTTTTTATCCACAGCTGTCGAGCATGCTATCATAGCAATCGTAATACAAGTTACCGCTTATTATTTATTGAAATATTATGTAATCGATCCTATTCATGAATATATTGCAATTTCTAAAGAATTGTCACAAGGAGACGGTGATCTTACTAAACATATT
>CAYSKX010000135.1:0-3302 GCA_964431845.1 uncultured Nautiliales bacterium
AATCCTAAACCCTACAAGCGAAACGACCTAAAACCTAAATCCTAAAACTAAATCCTAATATAAGAAAGGAATATAATGGATAGAAGAGAATTTTTAAAAACAACACATAAACTTTTAGTGGCTCTTGGAGGGAGTTCGTTTTTTACCATAGAAGAATTAAGTGCACTTGAAATATCAACAAACAAACCGGATTTAGTTTGGGTTCATGCTATGAGTTGTGATGGGTGTTCGACTGCGTTTTTAAATGCCGAAATACCTGTTGTGGATATATTAAGTAGATTTGTTAATATTATATTTCATCCTACAATTATGGCAAGTGATGGCGAAATGAGTATGGAGATACTTGAAAAATATAAAAGCGATAATTTGATTTTGGTAGTGGAAGGTGCAATTCCGAGCAAAGAAATGCCTCATACATGTATGATGGGAGAAAGATTTATTAGAGATATTATAAAAAACGTAGCCGAAAAATCTTCTTTGGTAATAGCTGCCGGGACATGTGCTACATTCGTAGGAATTTGCGATATGAAAGGAATGGTAACAAATGCCGTATCTCTTAGAAAATGTCTCGAAGAAGAAAACATTCAAAAACCTTTAATCAATTTACCGACTTGTCCTATGAAACCTTCTCATTTGCTCTATTCTATTTTTTATTATATTAAACATAAAACAATACCGGCGGTTGATTTAACTAATAGACCTCTTAGATTTTTCGGAAATACCGTTCATGAAAGATGTATATATTATAATGATTACCAAGAAAAAATATTTGCTAAAAAAATAGGAGAAAGAGGATGTTTGTTTGAATTAGGATGCCAAGGGCCCGTAACCAAAAGCGATTGTGTAAAAAGCAACAATGATTACGATAAATATAACTGTATCAAAAATGGTCATCCATGTGTGGGATGTGCAAGTGAAAATTTCCCTCGCACCATTATGTTTAAACGATATGATGATGAGAGGAAATTAGAAAAATATAAAGACTTTAAAAGGATATAGCTATGAAAGAGTTTATGAAATCGGCTTTATTTTTTAAGCTAATAGTCATACCTATAATTTTACTTGGTGGTGCGATTGTAGCAATTATGATTTATTTGCAAACTTACGGTAATAAAATAGTAGAAAAAAGCGCAAAAACATACACCGATAAAATACTTAAATCTTATATTACATTTTCTAAAAGTTCCATAGAAAAAGGACAAAGATTTTCGTTTCAGGAAGTTGTGGAAGGTATGAAAACGCTTGAGGGTGTAGAAGATGTTTATGGTTTTAGTGCTGACGGCTTTATGATGTATAAAGACGGAGAAAAAAGTGTAGGGTTGCCGTTTGTTAGAAAGAACGGAAAATTTTTCAATCCTAATAACAAATATTACAATAAAAGCAACGGGCTTTGGATGAGAGATGATTGGTTTTATAAATATATTAAAGACTCTATCGTTGCACAATGTATGTATAAAAAACTTCATCCAAAAGACAGAAATTGTGCGAGATGTCATTATATGCTTCCTAATAATTTGAAATTTCATAAAAGAGAAGCTTTTGTTATAAATAAAAATAAAGTAACGGCATATTATAATATTCCTGTTGATAACAGTTGTATTAAATGCCACACTCATTGGAATAAAGAAGGAAATGGGGGGTATCTTGCAATTCAAATAGATTTAACGGGAGAAAAAGAAAAAGTACAAGCAATAATCAATCGATTAAAATATGCTTTGATATTCTTATCTTTTATAGGACTTATGATATTTATTTATTATATTTTCGTAGTAGGGAAATTGAGAGGCAATTTAGTCAAACTAAAAGAAATTACCGCCGATTTAGCCGAAGGAGAAGGTGATTTGACAAAAAGAGTGCATATCGATTCTAAAGATGAAGCCGGAGAAATTGCAAATAATTTAAATAAATTTATAGAAAAAATACAAGATATTGTGGAGAAAGTAAAATCTTCTATCGTTTATTCTTCGAATAGTTCAAATGAAGTTACAAATGTAGTTCATGTTATTGATGAAACTATTAAAACACAAAAACAATTAATAGCGAAAAATAGAGAATGCATTGATTTTATTAATGAAGATATTTCATCAGCCGAAATAAGTGTTATCTCTACCGCCGATGATATAGCCAAAACTCAAAAAGTTCTTGATGCTACGGTTGAATCATTATTAGAAGTAATTGATGAAATTAAAAATGAATCTAAAGCAGAAATGGAACTTGTAGATAAAGCTACAAATTTATCTCAAAAAAGTAATGAAATTCAAGAAATTTTAAAAATAATAAAAGAAATATCCGATCAAACTAACTTATTAGCTTTAAATGCGGCAATAGAGGCGGCAAGAGCAGGAGAACATGGAAGAGGATTTGCAGTAGTTGCCGATGAAGTTAGAAAACTTGCCGAAAAAACACAAAAAAGTCTAAATGAAATAGACGGAGTGGTAGGTTTAATTTTACAAGATATTGAGGAAATTGAAAACAGAATTCGAACTAATGCACAAAAATCGTTAGATATTTCTAAAACAACAGAAGAATTAGCTCAAAAAACAGATGTTACTAAAAAATCTCTTGACGAAACAATAAAAAAAGCATATATTGCTACGAAAGAAACAACAAAAATAAACGTAATAGTGAGAGAATTAACGGAAAATGCGGATCAATTAACTCAACAAGGAAATGAGAGTGAAAAAGTTAGCAATAAACTAAAAATGGTATCAGTAAATCTTAATAGTATTATTAAAACGCTTAAAAACGAAACGAACAAATTTAAAACATAACCTCTTCTTTTTTAAGAAGATATAATTTAATTAGTGGTAAAAAACTTTTTCATAATGATATTTTCGGAGGATTATTGGTTTTAAATATGCCTAATGCTTTTAATACCATTACCAAAAAAACTTCTTACAATTTTCACACTTTCACCAAAATTTACAAATGGTGAAAATGGTGAAAATGGTGAAAATGGTGAAAATAGTGAAAATGTCAGATTTGTTTTTTGGTATAAGAATATAATACATAAATATTGACTATGAGCTATCCGTTTTATAATATATTTGTAATATTGACTCGTAATCGGTATAAAAAAGTAAATTTTTGCAATATTCAACAGCAACGTTTTTGTGTTATAATAGCATTCAGCACTCACTAAAAGCACTCAAAAAAAGCAAATTTTTTAACGCTTTATCTTGTTGGTGTCTATTTTATCGTATTAAATTTGAAGTTTTAGAAATAAAATTATAAAAATAAGAAAAAAATGCAACCTCAAACATACGAACAAAGCTTTGGAGCGGCGAAAATCATAACGAGTT
>CAYSKX010000136.1:0-3274 GCA_964431845.1 uncultured Nautiliales bacterium
AAAGTGTGAAAATGGTGAAAGTGTGAATATGGTGAAAGTGGTGAAAGTGGTGAAAGTGGTGAAAATGTGAAAATGTGAAAGTGGTGAAAATTGTAAGAAGTTTTTTTGGTAATGGTATTAGAAAAGATTTTAAACAATATCCTTAACTTCGATCTTGAAATTATTAAATCTAAATTCCGCTTCTTTGAGGTATAGGAAAAAATTTTTGTCTTTTATTCCTTTAAATTTAACGATAAAATTTTCGAAATACTCCCAAAATAACGGAATATTTATGTTTTGTTTTATTTTTATAATATGACTTTGGCGAAGGAGTTTTTTGATTTCTTGAGGAGATAAATTTTCATATACTTTCATGTCGCTTAATAAAATATTGTAAATTTTTTCATCATAAGCGATTGTTAAGAAATTATGAGCCTTATATATCGACTTGCTGTCTTTTTTATTTGTTTTAGGAATGTATAAGTATTCATTAAATTCTATGATTTCGTTTTTTTTCAAAAACTCTTCTTCACATATTCTAACCATAACTTTTCTAATATGAGCGATTTCTTTTACAACGCTTGCATAAGCAAAATTGTATTTGTTTGCAATTTCGGCGGGGGAGCGCTCTAATAAAAAAGAGTGTAAGATTTTGGCTTTTCTGTCAATTTTTTTCGGAGAAAATTTTCTTTTGCATTTTGCGCATTTGTAATAGCCGTTTTGTAATTTGTAAAGAATATAATGGTTACAGTATATGCAGCTCATTTTTGTCCTTTATTTAGGGTTTAGGATTTAGGATTGAGGGTTTAGAAATATAAAATCTAATACCATTACCAAAAAACTTCTTACAATTTTCACACTTTCACCAAAACCTACAAATGGTGAAAATGTGAAAGTGTCAGATTTGTTTTGTTTTTTGGTATAAAACCTAAAACCTACAAGCGTAGCGACCTAAATCCTAAAACCCAAACTATATATTATTTTGTTCTAAAATTATATAAGAAAAAATAAAATTTAAGAAGGTTTTAAGTTTGTATGTTATTATTTTATCGACCGTTTTATAAAATTCCTCTCTTTGGAGTTGCCATGAAAAAAATAATATTATTGATAATAGCGATATTTTTAAATGCAAAAGTAATTCACGATTCTCTTGGTAGAGAAGTTAAAGTTGCAGATAATGTTAAAAAGGTTGTAGCGATAGGTCCCGGAGCACTTAGACTTATTGTTTATCTCAAAGCCAAAGATAAAATAATCGCGATAGAAAAAAAAGAAAAAAAATTTATTTTCGCAAGACCTTATATTTTGGCACATAAAGAATTATTAAACTTACCCGTAATAGGAATGGGCGGCGTTAATATCCGAGTGAATTTGGAAAAACTTATTTCGCTAAAACCGGATGTAATTATCGCGGGATATATTACAAAACAAAAAGCCGATTTGATAAGCAAAAAAACGGGTATTCCGGTTGTGGTTGTAAGCTACGGTAATCTAGGAACGTTTGCAAACGATAAACTTTTCAAATCCATTGAAATATTAGGTAACGTATTTAATAATCAAAAAAGAGCTCATAGAGTGATAAATTTTATTAAAAAATTGGACAAAGATATAAAAAACAGGAAATTTTCAACGGATAAAAAAGTATATATCGGTGCGGTGGCGTTTAAAGGGCTTCATGGTATCACTTCCACAATGCCGCACTTTCCGCCGTTTGAAATGCTTGGTATAAAAAACGTAATAAAAGCCGACGTAAAATCTCAGATTTTTATAAATAAAGAAACTCTTTTGAAAATTAATCCCGATGTCGTTTTTATCGACGAAAGTGGTAAACGCTTTATTGATAAAAATTTTATCAAACAATTAAAAGCCTATAAAAACGGGCAAATTTACGGTATTTTGCCTTATAATAATTATATGACAAATGTAGGGACTGCTTATATCGATACTTATTATATAGGAAAAGTTTTAGCCCCTAATAAATTCAACGATATAGATATAGTTAAAAAAGCCGATGAAATTTATAAGTTTTTAGTCGGGAAAGAGTGTTATAATTCGATGATAAAATTTTTTGGGAAATTTTAGGTTTTAGGGTTGAGGAATGAGGATTGAGGTTTTAGGATTTAGGATTTAGAAAATAAACATAAATATCTAAAACCTAAATCCTACAAGCGCGTAGCGCGACCTAAATCCTAAATCCTACAAGCGAAGCGACTTAAAACCTAACTAATAAATAAAGGAAAATTTTGCAAAAATATTTGAAAATTTTGCATAAAAATATAATTATTACGGTGTTTATGTTTTTTATGTTGGTGGTTTTGATTTTTATTTCTATTAAAACGGGGCAAGTTAATTATTCTTTGGAATCGATTGTTAATGCTTTTTATACTAAAAACAGTGATTATTTTGTTATTTATGAAATACGTTTGCCGCGTAGTATTGCGGCGGTTTTGGTAGGAGCGGCGCTTGGTATTGCAGGGCTTGGTATGCAGTATATTTTGAAAAATCCGTTAGCTTCGCCTTTTACGCTCGGTATTTCGCATGGAGCATTATTTGGAGCGTCTTGTAGTATTGTATTTTTGCATTCTTTATATTTGCCTTTGTTTGCTTTTTTGGGAGCTAATATAGTAACTTTTATGATTTTGTTTTTAAGTAGACTTCGCGGATTTTCCGCGGAAGTTTTAATATTAAGTGGTGTAGCTATTAGTGCGTTATTCGGAAGCGGGAGTATGTTTTTGCAATATTTTGCCGACGATTTAGAGCTTAGCAATATAATCAATTGGAGTTTCGGGGATTTGAGCAAAGCAGAAATATCAAACGTTTCGATTTTGTTTTTTGTTTTTATAGTCGGGTTTTCGTATTTTTATTTTAGAAGATGGGATTTTAACGCTTTGGATATTAGTGAGAGTGAAAACGTCGGTGTAAACGTAAGGAAACTAACGCTTTTTACTCTTATAATAGCAACGCTTCTTAGTGCGATAAGTGTAGCGTATTTCGGAATAATAGGCTTTATAGGTTTGATAGCCGCACATTTTGCAAGGCTTATTAGCGGTGATTTTAGGTTTTTGTTGCCGCTTAGCGCTATTATAGGAGGAGGGCTTTTGCTGTTATCGGATATGCTTTCAAGGGTATTGTTGTTTCCTATCGAATTGCCTGTGGGTATTTTGACTTCGTTTATAGGAGCGCCTTTGTTTTTGGTGCTTCTTGTTAGGATTTATAAGAATTGAGAATGGAGAATTGAGAATTGAGAATTGAGAATGGAGAATTGAGAATGGAGAATGGAGAATGGAGAATTGAGAAT
>CAYSKX010000137.1:0-3274 GCA_964431845.1 uncultured Nautiliales bacterium
TTGTCTCAGGAGATAAAAAACTCGATAATATCGAAAAAATAGAATTTAAAAACGCTTCATTAAAATATGGGGACAACACCGCATTAAAAAACATAAACTATACCGCCAAAAAGCCTAAAAAAATCGGGCTTGTAGGAGATAGTGGAGGAGGTAAAAGCTCTTTTGTGAGTTTAATTATGAGATTTTATGATGTCCGCAAGGGAGAATTGTTAATAAACGGAACAAATATAAAAGATATAGATATTGCCGATTTAAGAGAAAAAATAGCCTATATTCCTCAAAACGTCCATATTTTCAACGAAACAATAGCCGCTAACGTCGCATACGGCAAAGAAATAGATGAAGAAAAAGTAAAAACTGCATTAAAAAAAGCAAATTTGATAGATTTCGTAGAACATTTACCGCAAGGAATTTATACTCTCTTACAAGAAAACGGAAGCAATTTAAGCGGAGGACAAAAACAAAGAATCGCAATAGCAAGAGCTTTATACAAAAATCCCGATGTTTTAATACTTGATGAGGCTACAAGTGCGCTTGATAATAAAAGCGAATCTGTTATTATGGAAGCAATAAACAATCTTCAAGATATGATAGTTTTCATAATAGCACACCGACTCCAAACGATAAATAATACGGATGAGGTATTGGTATTCAAAAATGGTGAAATTAAATGTATAGGCAAAAAAGACGAATTACTCGAAAATTGTGAAGAGTTTAAAAAGCTTTATATAAGTTTTGATTCTAAAAAAGAGTAAGAGATGTCATATTAATGACATCCGCATCCTCCATTTTCGCAACTACAAGAGTGCATACCGGCCAATTCTTCCAAAGTAGCTTCTCTTTCTCCGATTAATTTAACGTCAAAAATTAAATCTTCTCCTGCTAACGGATGATTATAATCAATAGTAACGTTGTTTTCATCAAAATCACTAACCGTTACCATTATCGTTTGCCCCTCCGGAGATTGTCCGTAAAGAGTCATACCTTTTTGAAGTTCTATTCCCTCAAATTGCTCTTTCGGTAATGTTTCAACCCATTCTTCATTTCTTTGTCCGTAAGCATCATCCGCTTTTATCGTTACGGTTTTTTCATCTCCTACTTTCATTCCTTCAATTTCTTTTTCAAGCCCTGGAATGATTTGTCCTTGCCCAGCTACAAATTCAAGAGGAGCACCTTCTACATTGCTATCAACTACATCACCTTTTGAGTTTTTTACCGTGTATTGTATTGCATATACTTTTGCCATATTTGTCCTTTTAAAATTTTAAGCAGTATAACATGTTATTTTAATTTTTCAAAATAAAGTCTAAAAAACCGAATGAATACCAATCTCTCTTTCTCATCTTTTTTGATAAAATTACAAAAAAGGAGTTTGTTTGAGGAATATTTTAATATTTGTTGTGATTATTTTTTTTAACGCCTGCTCTAAAACGAATAAATCGAACGATAATTCGAATCATATTGTTAAACAAAAAAATGACACAATTATAAAAAGTGAGAATAATATTACTTTTGTCAATATCAATAATATTCGATTGAAATTTCAAAAGGGCGCTCTTATGTACCCAGATAAAAAAATTATAATATTATTTGCTAATAAAAACGCTTATTCGAAAACTGAAGAAATAGTATTAAAAAAATTAAACGTTCCTTACTTTAAAACTGATTCTCCATATTTAATCGATTATTTTCGAATTAAAGAATATCCGACAATTATCGTTTTAGATAAAAATCGCACGATAAAATATGAAAATTTTACACCGTTTGAAATATTAAAAGCGGAAGGATTTTAAATGTTTTCTATTTTGAAAAAAGGACTTAATAAAACCAAAGAAGTTTTAAAAAGCGTAACCGGTTCGGGAAAAAAAGAAACTCTCTCTCGCGAGCTTATAGAAGAAGCTTTGTTCGAAGCGGATATGGATTACGATTTGGTGGAAAAAATCATAAATTCGTTACCCGAAACTGTAAGTAAAGAAAAGTTAAAAAAAGAATTGTTATGGGTATTCGATATGCCTAAAAACGAAATCGATATAAACGATAAACCGTTTGTATTTTTAATTATTGGAGTAAACGGTGCAGGCAAAACCACAACCATTGCAAAACTCGCTTATAAATTCAAAAAAGAAGACAAAAGCGTTATTCTCGGTGCGGCTGATACTTTTAGAGCGGCTGCAATAGAGCAATTAAGTAAATGGGCGGAAATTTTAGATATTCCTATCGTAAAAACAAAACAAGGTCACGACCCCGCCGCCGTAACATACGATACGATTGCCAGTGCAAAAGCGAAAAATATAGATATAGCAATAATAGATACGGCGGGACGACTTCATAATAAAGTAAATTTGCAAAACGAACTTAAAAAAATAATAAACGTAGCCAAAAAAGCTTATCAAAACGCTCCTCATAAAACTATATTAATAATAGACGCAACACAAGGAAGTAGTGCCATCAATCAAGCGAAAATTTTTAAAGAAATAGCGGGAGCTGACGGAGTTATAATTACGAAACTCGACGGAACGGCAAAAGGCGGTAGCATTTTTACGATAGCAAGCATCTTAAGATTACCCATTCTTTTCGTAGGCGTGGGAGAAAAACCGGAAGATTTAGTTCGATTCGACAAAAACGAATTTGTAGAAGGAATATTAGAAGGGCTTTATGAAAGTTAAAATAAAAAGTGAAAAAATAAAATAAACCTTTAAAAAATCGTTTTAAAAACATTTGCAACGTAATAGTAGAAATTCAACTTATTATAAAACAATTTTTATTTCCTCTTCTAATTTTATGCCGAAGTTTTCATAAACTCTTTTTTTTACTTCGTTTATTAAATAAATCATATCATCAAACGTTCCGCCTCCCGTATTTACAAAAAAATTCGCATGAATTTCACTGATTTTAATTCCGCCTTTTGATATTCCTTTTAAACCTACCGATTCGATAAGCCTTCCCGCATAATCTCCTTCTGGATTTTTAAATACGCTTCCAAGACTCGGTGCTTCGGGTTGATTTTGCCGTAATGCCTTTAATTTTTTATCAAGTATACAATCAAATCCTTTTTTCAATTCGAAAACAGCTTCGAATACGGGTTCGGTAATATTCGAATATCTGTAATTAAACTCAATTTCTTTTTTTTCTTTTAACCCGATAGAAGTTCGGACGGCTACTAAATTAGCAGATATTTCATATCCTTTTACGCCGGCATTCATTTTAACGCGTCCGCCGATACTGCCCGGAAGTGTATTTAAAAATTCAAAACCTCCGATATCGTTTTTTTTGC
>CAYSKX010000138.1:0-1284 GCA_964431845.1 uncultured Nautiliales bacterium
CATTTTCACCATTTGTAAGTTTTGGTGAAAGTGTAAAAATTGTAAGAAGTTTTTTTGGTAATGGTATTATTTCTATTCTATTTTGCTTATTATATCATTTATTTGCAGTATTTAGGTTTGAGGGTTTAGGGTTTATCGGATTCAATTCTAATAAATATTTCAAAATTGCCGATAAAGAAAAATAAAAATAGCTTAAAATTTACATTATCTATTTATGGCACAAGGAGCAATATGAGAAAAGCAACAGTAAAAGAATGGTATGGTAAAACATGTGAGGAAGTAAATTCTTATATAGAGCGTTTTAATAATATAATAGATGAAAATATCGACAAACAAAAAGCCGATGAAATTTTTTCACTTAAACCAAAAGCCCTAATAGTTCCTCATGCAGGATGGATATATAGCGGATGGACGGCAAATATCGCTTATAGAATTGCAAAAAACTCTTTTCCTATCTCAATTGCCGTTATAGGACCTTCACATAAATTTGCATTTGAAGGTATAAGTGTTAGTATAGAAAACGAATATGAAACACCGTGCGGAAATTTAAAAATTGATATAAAAACTTCTCGTGAATTAATAAAAAATTTCGGTGTTGTAAATTTAGAATATGTTCATACGGAACATTCCACAGAAGTTCAAATGCCGTTTATTAAACATTATTTCGATAATATTCCGGTAATAGAACTTATTTATTCACAATTTTCCCCTTTAGAGCTTAAAAATATTATAAATTTTCTTATTAATAACAACATACTTGTCGTAATAAGCAGCGATTTAAGCCATTATTATGATTTAAAAACGGCAAACGCATTAGATCACAATTGCCTTGAAGCCGTTTATAACAAAAATGTTAATTTACTTCAAAATTGTGAAGCATGCGGAAAAATAGGAATTGAAAGTCTTATACTTTCAAGTATTGAAATAAATTTAACTCCTATTATAATCGATTATCGAACAAGTGCGGATGTTAGCGGTGATACGACGCAAGTTGTAGGATATATGAGCACCGTTTTTATCTAAAATTTGTATTTTTTATTTTTTTATAAATTCATTTCATTATCTTATAAATCATTAGTATTTTTATAAAATAAAACGTTAAGGTGCAATATTATGATACCAAAAAACAAAACTAATCTGACATTCACTTTTTCTTTACCTTTTCTTTTCCTACTCTTTTCTCCATTTTTTCCTCAAAAATAAATGTTTGATGTCATTTAAGGATTGGTATTAAATTCTCTTCAAACATTTTTATTATTACTTTTTTCTTAAATTCCGCACTAA
>CAYSKX010000138.1:1294-3258 GCA_964431845.1 uncultured Nautiliales bacterium
CATTTTAGATAGATTTGAAGATAGTTTTGGTATAATACATTTCATAAGCTAATCTTTCTTTTTGTTAAGTTTTTGTGTTAGAAAATTATAACATACCTAAAAATAAGGATTAGCTTTTTTTAATTTAATTTAAATTTGAATTGTTTTTGATAATTTGCGAGTGGCTCCTAGGAAAAACGTTTCTTATTGCGTGGAAAGTAAAGCAATAGATAAAAAATATATCAAAGGCTTTTTCTAAATCACCGACAATGAAATGGTAACTATGTTCGATATAGATCAAATATTAAGTATGAAAGAAATGTAACGAACTTTTTGAAAAACATCATTTAAAAATGATGCTTTTCAAAAAAATTCAAATACCGAAAAAAGGACGAAAAATGGATAAAACAAACAAAAACGTAAAATTCAAAAAAGAACCGAAAATACCTAAATTCGATAAGATTTTAATTTCATTTAATAAAAATATGCAAATGTTTTATATTTATTCGAAATGGAAAATTCCTATTACGCAAATAAGTAATTTATTACAAAATTTTAAAATAGCGATATTTGATGCGGTTACGCTTGAAAAAGACGATGTTTACATATATACACTGAAAACCGATGTTAATGATACGGAAAAATTTTATAAATATGAAAAAATTTTTTTCGATATCATTCAAAAAGCTTTATTAAACGAAATAGATATTAATTGCGAACTATATTATATGGCTTGGGAAGGAATGAATTTAAGAGAAATTACTCTTTTAAAAGCTCTTATAAAATATCAAAACCAACTATTTTACGAATTTAACGAAAAATTAACTATTTCGACTTTATTAAACAATTCTTCGCTAACAAAAATGATAATAGAATACTTCAAAAACAAATTTTCAATCAAAGACTTATCGTTAGAAAATGAAATAAAAAACAAAATAAAAAATATTTCTGATTTGCATGAATATAAAATATTTAAAGTTTTATTCGAAATTATCAAAAATTGCGTTAGGACGAATTATTTCTTAAACAAAGAAACGATATCTTTTAAAATTTTTACTCAAAATTTTAAAAACATACTTTTCGGAATGCAACCTAATATAGAAAGTTTCGTTTATCATAACGATTTTAACGGCATTCATCTTAGAATGAGCAAAATTAGTCGCGGAGGACTTAGATGGTCTGATAGATTGCATGATTTTAGAAATGAAATTAAAGATTTGATGATAACTCAAGAGGCTAAAAACGCTTTAATTATTCCTGAAGGAGCAAAAGGCGGATTCGTTATATATAAAAACAACATAACAAAAGAAGAATTCAAAAAATACTATTCTTTATTTATAGATGCGCTTTTGGATTTAATAGATACTGGTGATACGAATTTAATAAAATACGACAATGAAGATTTTTATTTTGTTGTTGCCGCAGACAAGGGAACGTCGGCTATGAGCGATACCGCTAATTCCATAGCGATAAAAAGAGGATATTTCTTAAAAGATGCGTTCGCAAGTGGAGGAAGCACCGGCTATTCACACAAAGAACTCGGAATTACCGCTAAAGGCGCTATTCATTCGACTAATAGATTTTTTATAGAAAAAAATCAAAACATTTATAAAGACAAACTTACCGTAGTAGGTGTAGGCTCTATGAGAGGAGACGTATTCGGTAACGGAATGCTTTTAAATAAAAACTTTTTATTACTATCGGCAATTAGTCATAGTGAAATATTTATCGATCCGAATCCGAATCCTAAAATTGCTTATGAAGAGAGAAAAAGACTTTTTGAAAATTCACTCGGATGGAAAGATTATGATAAAACCAAAATCAGTAAAGGTGGAGGAGTTTTTAATAGAAACTCCAAATTCACGAAACTAACTCCCGAAATTAAAAACCTTTTAAAAATCAAAAAAGACGAAATAGAAACGGAAGAATTAATAAAAGCGATTTTAAGATTGAAAGTTGATTTACTATATTTCGGAGGTATAGGA
>CAYSKX010000139.1:0-3252 GCA_964431845.1 uncultured Nautiliales bacterium
TAATTTTTCTATGTTTAGGATTACCTACAAGCATATCTGCCGGAAGTCTGTGTGCAAATGTTCCTACTTCTCTCGCCGTTCCACACGCACTTGGTTGTCCGGTTAATGAGAATGCTCCGCTTCCCGGTTGAGATTGTTTGCCGAGTAATAGATGAATTGTATAGATTAATTGGTTAATCCAGCTTCCTCTAACGTGCTGGTTCATACCCATAGTCCAGAAAGATACCGCTTTTCTGTTTTTGTCGCAGTAAAGGTCGGCAAGTTTTACAAGTTTTCTTTTAAAGCTTTCAATTGATTCATCAGGATCACCTTTTGCTACTTCAGCAACATAATCTAATGTATAAGGCTCTAATCCTTTAACGAAATCTTCAAAACTAATTTGCCAATGCCATAAAGGTTGCTTTCCTTTTGTGTGAGTCATTTGCATTTCGTCACCGGCTTTCCATTTGCCGATAGGGCTAAGTGCAATTGCTTCTTCTTCAGTTACTACTTTCGCAACTTGTTTTGCAACTGTGTCTCTTTCTTTGTCTGTTACGTTTGGAGAATTTGGATTTCTCATTCCATAACCTGTATCAGGATGTCCTGTAGCAAAAATTGTATGTTTTTTTACAAAATCCCAATTAACCGCATTTCTTTTAACTATTTCTCTTGCTATATAGTTCATAAGCGCAAGGTCCGTATTTGGTCTAAATATAATTTCCATATCAGCTAAGTTTGAGCATCTGTTTCTATATGTTGATAAGTTTACTATGTAGTATCTGTCAGGATTATTTAATTTAGCATCACTAACTCTTGACCAAAGAATAGGATGCATTTCTGCCATATTCGCGCCCCATACGAATACGGTATCGGTAATTTCGATATCGTCATAACATCCTGCAGGTTCGTCAATACCGAATACTTGATAGAAACCTACAACGGCACTAGCCATACAGTGTCTTGCATTCGGGTCGATATTGTTACTTCTCCATCCAGCTTTTACTAATTTAACCGCAGCATAACCTTCTTGAATAGTATATTGTCCCGAACCAAATACCGCAACTCCGGTAGGTCCAAGTTCATTATAGTATTTTTTGAATTGTTTTTCCATTTCATCAAAAGCTCTTTTCCAGCTTACAGGTCTGAATTTACCGTTTTTATCAAATTCGCCTTTGTCATTCATTCTTAAAAGCGGTTTAGTAAGTCTGTCCGCCCCATACATAATTTTAGCGTTGAAGTAACCTTTTATACAGTTAATACCTCTATTTACCGGACTTTCCGGGTCACCTTTAACCGCTACTATTTTATCGTCTTTTACCGCAACCATAATACCGCATCCGGTACCACAGAAACGACAAACCGCTTTATCCCATTGCCATCCGGCTTGAGTTTCTTTAGCAGCCGCTTTTGCTTCGCTTGGAATTGCGATACCAGCAGCACTTGCTGCCGCTACAGCCGCTGTTGTTTTTAGAAAATCTCTTCTATTCATTGACATAAGCACTCCTTTTTAGCTTTTTACATAGTAATAATACTACTTTTTTTGCTTAAATAGGAGATTTTTTTGTATTAACTTTCGCTTAAGGCACATTTTTGGCACTTTTCTGGATATGAAAAATGGTGAAAGTGGTGAAAGTGGTGAAAATTGGACATTTTGAATTTTTGCTTTGCAAAATTCAAAATTAATTCTCAATTCTCAATTCTCAATTCTTCACCCTTCCACTTTCCACCTTCACCCTTCTTTTGCTATAATACTCATCAAAAAGAGGAATTTCAATGAAGATACTTCTTGTAGAGGATGACGTATTTATCGGTGAGAGTATAAAAGATTATCTCGAACTTGAAGGTAATAGAGTGGATTATTATTCTTCTCCTAGTAGAGCATTAGAAGAAGTATATCCATGTCATTATGATATATTTTTATTGGACATAAATATGCCCGAAATGAACGGATATGAATTTTATGAAGAACTTAAAAGATATGCAAGTGACGTGCCGGTAATATTTATAACGGCATATTCGGATATAGGTCATGTAGAAAAAGCGTTTGAGATTGGTGCGGCTGATTATATAAAAAAACCGTTTGAGCTTAAAGAATTAGAACTTCGTATAAAAAGACTCGTATTCAAAAAAACGAGTGCGGTTAAAATTACCGAAAATTACGAATTTGATGTTAAAAACTTAAAGCTTTTTTATAAAAAAGAAGAAGTTGAACTTACTCCTAACGAAAAATATTTTTTGGAAATTTTGGTTAAAAATATCGGGCAGGTGGTGGATATGGAGACGCTTAAAGATTATGTTTGGGAAGAAAAAAGCGTTTGTGACAATACGTTAAGGACGCAAGTGAAAAAACTAAGAGCGAAATTAAACGAAAATTTTATAAAAAATGTCCGAGGAAGCGGGTATAAAATTGAGAAACAGCAATGATTTCAAGTTTGATATAACGGTTGCGTTTGTTATATTTGCTTTTTTGATAGTAATATCGC
This sequence comes from uncultured Nautiliales bacterium, assembly GCA_964431845.1. Classification (GTDB taxonomy): domain Bacteria; phylum Campylobacterota; class Campylobacteria; order Campylobacterales; family Nautiliaceae; genus Nautilia. The sequence goes on from CAYSKX010000139.1 coordinate 2,463, forward strand.
TTACATATATAAGTATATTTTTTTTTACAAAAATATCAACTCAGGAATTTCAAGAAAAAGTCAAAATCGCTGCTAATAATATTACAGAGATATATAAAACAAAAGAAGATATTGTCGAAAAAAGCACTCTTGCAATTTCGAATAGCGAATTGTTTTCGAGTGATTTTAAGATAAATCCGGAAATAATTTCTTCTATATTTAGAATATTTCTTTCCGCTAACAGTGATTTTTTGAAAATAAAATATATAAATCAATACGGTAAAACCATTGTATATTGCAAAAAGGAAAACAAAGAAATAATATGCGGTGATTTTGATAAAAATAATTTTATTTTTAGAGATTTTAAACTTCAAACCTCGCTTTTTACTAAAGAAATTATGACAAAAGACGGATTGATGTTCGAAACTATTTCTCCTATTAAGGGCGATTCTAAAAAAGGTTTCATTTTATTGGCTTCCACCTTAAAAAGGCTTTTTAATCATTCGAATAATTTTTATAATTTGTTATTGACGGATGAAAACGGAAGGATATATTATAGTAATTTTTTAAAAGCGAAAAGTATTTTCGATTTGTTTAATTTTACGCTTTGCGATAGAATTAAAAAAGCCGACAATGCGTTTGTGACGAACGATATATATGTGGTTTCTTTAAATAAAAAATTTAAACTCGTATTTATCCAAAATAAAAAACTAATCAACAAAACAAACGAAATTTCGCAAAAACTTGCAATGGTTATGATACTTATATCGATTTTTCTCGCAGTGCCTCTAGGGGTATTTTTTTCAAAGCC
>CAYSKX010000140.1:0-3238 GCA_964431845.1 uncultured Nautiliales bacterium
GTGAAAGTGGTGAAAGTGTGAAAATTGTAAGAAGTTTTTTTGATAATGGTATAAGAATGAAGAAAAAAACATAAATGTTGAATTTAAACGAAAGTAATATTAAAAGCATCAAAAAAAAGGAAAGTTTATCATCAATTGAGGATATTAGAAACGAAAGGAAAAGACTCGAACAAGTCCGAATTTCCAAGATTTTCCATTTTTCATCTTCTTTCACCCTTTCTTATTATTAAGCAAATCATAAATAGCTTTTGCCGCTTCTCTTCCGTCTCTTGCCGCCGTTACCACCAAATCGGCGCCTCTTATCGCATCGCCTCCTGCGAATATTTTTTTGTCTTTTGTTTGATAATTTTTATTTACTTTTATAGCGCCCCATTTGTCGAATTCTACGTAATTTTTCAAAAATTCAAGTTTTTGATGAGAAAAACCGAGTGCAAAAATAACGATATCACAATCTATTACAAATTCGCTGTTTTCGATAATTTTAACTTTTCTATCGACAATTTTGGTTTTTTGCATTTCTACGCCAATAACTTCGTTGTTTTCATTAACAAGCACTTTTATAGGGGTGGCGTTGAATATGAACTTCGCACCTTCTTCTTTTGCGTTGTAAAATTCTTTCCTGCTTCCCGGCATACTTTTCTCATCTCTTCTATAAGCACATATAACCTTAGAGGCTTTTTCTCTAATAGCCGTTCTGACACAATCCATCGCCGTATCACCGCCGCCGATTACAAGGACTTTTTTATCATTTACGTCGATATCGCATTTTTCTTTGAAAAGTTTGTTTTGAATATTAACCAAAAATTTCATAGCAGGATATGAATTTTTAGCGTTTTCGTTTTCAATTCCGGGCATTCTTGATTTTTTAGCGCCTACTCCTACGAATACGGCGTCATATTTTTCATATATTTCATCAAACGATATATCTTTGCCGACTTTGGTATTTGTGATTAAATTCATACCGTTTTCTTTTAATAAATCGACTCTTCTTTGAACGACGTTTTTATCGAGTTTGAAATTTGGAATTCCATAAGTTAAAAGTCCTCCGGCTTTTTTTTCTTTTTCATAAACATCAACCGCTATTCCTGCTCTAAGTAAGAAAGTGGCTACGCTAAGTCCCGCCGGTCCGCTTCCAATTATGGCTACTTTTTTATCTCCCGTTACGGGTTTGAAGTTTAGTTTAAAGCCTTGTTTGAAACCTTCTTCGGTTATATATTTTTCAATCGAACCTATACTTACGGCTTCGTAACCGTCGTTTAGAGTGCATGAACCTTCGCAAAGCCTATCTTGCGGACAAACTCTTCCCATAATTTCCGGAAAAGGTGAAGATTCATTGGATAGATAAAACGCTTTTTGCAAATCCCCTTCTCGGACGGCTTTTAACCAAAAAGGAATATAATTATTAAGCGGACACCTCGTATGACAATAAGGATCTCCACACTGAACACATCTGCTTGCTTGACTTGCCGCTTCGTCGTTTTTATATAGATTATATATTTCTTCGTAAGTGTTTATTCTTTCGTTTACCGGTTTTTTGCTCGGATTGATTCTTTTTATCTGTATAAAGTTTTGCATTATTCACCCTTTTCAAGATTTAGAGGAACTTTTGTAAGCTCTTTTGGTCTTACTATCCAAAACTTACTAAGCTCCATTCTAAAGTTTTCAAGTATTTTTTTAGCTTTTTTGCTTCCTGTTTCGTTTACGTAAGTTTTTAGTAATTTTTTAAGATAATGTCTTGCTTCGTCAAATTCGTCGATATCGACTCTTCTTGCTTCGATTAGTTCTTGATTGATTTTTTCGGTAAAGGTGTGATTTTCATCGTAAATAAACACTAATCCTCCTGTCATTCCTGCACCGAAGTTAATACCCGTTTCGCCAAGTATCACCACAATACCACCGGTCATATATTCACATGCGTGATCTCCCGTTCCTTCCACTATCGCTAAAGCACCGGAATTTCTAACCGCAAATCTTTCTCCCACTTCTCCGGCTACAAAAAGTTTACCGCCTGTTGCTCCGTATAAACATGTATTTCCGGCAAGTGAGAAGTTTTCTTTGTATGAATTTGCGGTAATTACTATTTTTCCTCCGTTCATTCCTTTGCCGACATAATCGTTTGCCGCACCTTTTAGATATATCGAAACGCCGTTAATTAAAAACGCTCCAAGCGATTGCCCGGCTATACCTTTTAAGTTTATTTTGACGCTATCTTCTTTTAATCCTTTATCTCCGTAATATTTTGCAATTTCTCCGCTTATTCTTGCTCCAAAACTTCTATTTAAATTACAGATTTCTTTATCTACGGTAATTGACGTTGAAGGATTTTGAAGGACTTTATTAACCTCTTTTAAAATCTCTTTTTCAAATTCGTTTTTGTCAAAAGGCTCGTTAAATGCCACTTGCATAGTATCTTTACCTTCAACTCTTCTTAAAATGTTTGAAAAATCGAATTTTTTAGCAAATTCATCGTCTATTACTTCCAACAAATGACTTTTTCCAATAATATCTTCCATTTTTTCATAGCCAAGATATGCCAAAATTTCTCTGATATCTTGTGCAAGTAACGTAAAATAATTTATAAGTCTATCAACCGTTCCTACATAATGCTCTCTTAAAGCAACTTCTTGAGTAGCGATACCTACGCTACATCTATTAAGATGACAAACTCTTAGCATTTTACATCCGAGCACCGCCAAAACCGCTGTTCCGAATGCGTAACTTTCAGCTCCAAGAAGAGCGGCTTTTATAATATCAAGTCCGGTTTTAAGCCCTCCGTCCGTTTGTAAATGCACCATTTCTCTTAGATGATTTTCTTTTAGTGCGTTATGTGCTTCGCTAAGTCCTATCTCCCAAGGATTTCCTGCGAATTTAATCGACGTAAGAGGTGCCGCTCCCGTTCCTCCGTCGCCTCCTGATATTATGATTTTATCGGCATAAGCTTTGGCGACACCTGCGGCAATTGTCCCCACACCTGCGGTTGAAACAAGTTTTACCGCTATTTGGGCTCTCGGATTTACCTGTTTTAGGTCGAATATAAGCTGAGCTAGATCTTCAATAGAATAAATATCATGGTGTGGAGGAGGTGAAATTAACGTAACTCCCGGCATCGTATGTCTTAGTTTAGCGATAAGCGCCGTTACTTTATGTCCCGGAAGCTGTCCTCCCTCACCAGGTTTCTCACCTTGTGCTATTATTCTCTGCATTTCCTCCGCCCTCGCGAGTTATGCCGTAGTTACAC
>CAYSKX010000141.1:0-3220 GCA_964431845.1 uncultured Nautiliales bacterium
CGCTGGTTTTTTTATAAATTGTTCGTAATTAGGGGATTTTTAATGCATAAAGTTTCAAAGTCGGGGAAAACCCTTAAAAATAGGCTTATGATGATATTATAGAAAAAGAATTAAGACGTGTAAGTATAAGCGCCCATAAACATTAAAATATTTTCAAAATTCTATAATCCTTCCGACTCCGCCAAGAATTACATTTTCTCCATACTCGTTTTTAAACATTTCAATTGCCCTCTCTCCCGTGCAATGTGTAGGAGTTACATATTCCACTCCTATATTTTTAAGTTCTTTTATCGTATCCATAATTTCGCTTTCGTTACTTCTCATTAAATGAAATCCGCCTATTACATATAATATCGGTTTATTTAATATTGTCTCGGCTTTTCGAACGATTTGTGCAATTCCCGGATGTGCGCATCCCGTTAAGACTATACCAAATTCTCCCTCGTCGATAACCAAACTTTGCTCTCCTACAGGTTCCATTACACCTGTAGTATAAAAATTTCCGAATAGTTTTTTCTCACTTTCGCCAACTATAATTGTTTCACGTGAAAGAGTTTTTAGATCTTTTATATAAAGTTTTGAAAGGGAATTCGGCAAAATTAAACTCATTTTTTTATTTACGTCTATTATACTGTCAATTCCGCCGATATGATCCCAATGCGGATGTGAAATAAAAAGGTATTTAAAATCATTAATACAAAACCCCATTTTTGCTATATTTCTGACAAGAGCCCTTCCGTTACTTCCCGTATCAAACAAAAAATAATCGTTTATTACACAACCAAATCCCCAAAAACTTTCAAGTTTATCATTTGCTACATAATTATCAAAAACTATACTGAATTTCATAACTTACCTTTTTTTTACATTTTCATTATTTTTTTGCCTCTCACAACCTTAAAAGCTCCTCCGTTACATTCGTTTATTTCAAATTTAAGACTATTAAGTGTTTTTCCGTAAAGGTTTTCTTTGCATTCGAAATTTTTAAATCCCGCTTTTTTCATTAGATTGATTATATCGTTTTTAGTAAAAAATGTAGCCGGTGCGTAAAATTTAGAAGTGTTTTTGTTTTTTTCATATATTTTACCGAGAGATGAGCTTAAATCAACAAACGCTATTAGCAGATAGCCTTGATTTTTAAGGGCTTTGTAACAGTTTTGAATAGTTTTTAGAGGATCTTTGACAAAACAAATCGTAGTTACCATCAAAATAAAATCAAATTCATCCTTATAATCCATCTCTTCAGCCGTAATTTCTATAACTTCAATACCTCTTTTTCTTGCAATTTCTGCCATTTTACGGCTCGGTTCTATTCCGAATTTAATTCCAAGAGGTGCCGCAAACCTGCCGCTTCCGACTCCTACTTCCATACCTTTACCCTCAGGCAAAAGAGTTCTTATCGTTTTAAGCTCTTCTTCGTAGATTTGAGGGTGTTTTTCAAACCACTTTTCATAGTCTTGATAATATAAATCGAATATATTCATTGTCACTCCACTAACATTTGTTGAATTATTTTTTTAATTTTAATTATTGTTTTTCTATTTAGAATATCAAGTTTTTTTATTATTCTTTGTTTGTTGATTGTTCTTATTTGGTCTAATACAATAAAAGATCTTTCTTTAAGCTTTATGCGTGTGGGATATTCTTTTGATTTTGAAGCCATAGGAGCAATTATTAAAGTATTAATATTAAAATTCATTTCATTTGGTGAAATAATAACACAAGGTCTTGTTTTTTTAATTTCACTATCTATTGTCGGATCTAAATTAACTAAAACAATCGAATATTGTTCATACATCAAAATCTCCATCTAACATATCATCAATTAAAAGCACATCATCTCCGTTTTCCCTCATTTTTTTAAAAGCCTCGTCCCAGCCTTTTCTTGGAGTTACCGGCATAATAATCAGCTTTTCACCTTCTTTTATAATTTTAACCTCATTACTATTTATTCTAAATTCTTTGGGTATTCTTATTGCTTGGGAATTGCCGTTAATAAATACTTTTGCGATTGCTTCCATTTTGGCTCCTTTTTAAAAGTATATATTACTAAATGTCAAAATTCCTAAATTCAACAGGTATTAAATCGATTATTTTTGAAGTGTCGAGTTTTCTTTTTTGCGCTCCGATATGCCCGATAGTCTCTTTTTCGGTTTCGAAGTAGTTTTGGAGATAGTAGGTATTTTTATAGCCTTTTTGATGTAAGATTTTAATTATCTCATTGATATCATTTTCATCTAATAAATCTGTATGAACGGTTGTGCGAACTTCAAATTCGATATTACTGCTTATTAAAAAATCAAGGGTTTTTTCAAATTTTTCATAATGCTTGTTTTTGGTAATTTTTTCGAACTTTTCCTTCGGCGCTTTAAAATCAAGTGCAATGTAATCAACTAATTTTTTATCAACCATTTCTTTAACTACATCGAAATTTATTCCGTTAGTATCAAGCTTGATTTCAAATCCGAGAGTCTTTATTTTTTCGGAAAAAGGAATTAAATTTTTATATAATGTAGGACATCCGCCTGTAAAACTTACCCCGTCAAGCAACCCTACGCGCGTTTTTAAAAATTCGATAACCTCATCTTCTTCAATGCGCTTTTGCCCGAAAACAACGTCTTTATTATAGCAATAATCACAGCGCATATTACAACCGCTAAACCACAAAATCGCGCATAATCTCCCGGGAAAATCGAGAGTTGAAAATTTTTGAATAGAATATATTCCTAACATTCTTTGAAATAGGTTCTTTCTTTGTGTTCGGCTTTTTTGCCTATATTGAAACTCTCAACAGGTCTATGATAACCCATAACTCTCGTATAAACCATACATTTTTGACGTTTTTCTTTTAATTTTTCCAAAATTTCGGTTTTATTTAATTCTTTAACTTCCATGTTTTCTCCTTTAATTTATAGTGAAAATAGTGAAATTGTAAAAGCGGTGAAATTGTGAAAATGGTATTTTTTCACTTTCCACTTCTTTAATTCTCCATTTTCCATTCTCAATTCTCAATTCCTTCAAGCAGTTCCGCATCACAATACGGACAATATTCATACTCTCCAGCAATATATCCATGCTTAGGACACACTGAAAATACGGGAGTTATTGAAATATAAGGTAATCTAAAATTACTAATAGCTTTTTTTACCAAATTTTTAGCGGCTTCGGGTGAGCTTAGTTTTTCTTTCATGTATAAATGCAATACAGTCCCTCCCGTATA
>CAYSKX010000142.1:0-3202 GCA_964431845.1 uncultured Nautiliales bacterium
AAAATTATTTGCGTCAAAAATAAAAAACGTTAATCTTAAAAGAAAAACTTATATTTTTTATAAAGAAAAAACAAAAGATATAGAAGCGATATTGCATTTTATTAAAAATTAAATTAAATAAGGGGTTTAGAGGCTCAGGAGAAGAGGGGTTTAGAAATTTTGGATTAATTTGTTTTTCGTTTTCCGTATAAAAACCCGAACTTGTTCGAATCTTTGAATGTGTCGCGAACAAGTTCTCGATTCCAAGAAAAATTAATTTTGAATTTGATTTAAGATTGACGCTATTTTAGTATAATTTCCTTTAAAAATTAAAAAAGGGCGAAAATTGAGGTTTGTGATAATTTTTCTAACAACATTGCTATATTCTTATAATTTGGTGGATATTTATCGTTTTGAAGGTAAAGAAGTTTTATCCAAACATATTGAAAAATTGCTTGCTAACGAACAATATTGGTTAAAATATTTATCGAATAAAGACGTTCGTTTCGGATATTTTGAAACAAATAAAGATCTTTTGGTTTGTGTAAAAAAAGAAAAAGTTTTGAAAGTTTTCAAATGGAAAAAAAATTCTTTTAAACTTATAGATTCTTTTAATGTTTTAACGGGTCTTAACGGAGATAAAAAAAAGGAAGGCGATTTAAAAACTCCAGTAGGTGTTTATACGTTACTTTCTATTATTAAAAATCCGGACCCTTTTTACGGACCTTTTGCTTTTGAAACTTCATATCCTAATTTATATGATAGGATACATCAAAAAGACGGGCATGGTATTTGGATTCACGGTGTTCCTTTAAAAGGAAAGAGAGATTCCAATAATACAAAAGGCTGTATTGTTATGCAAAACGATAAATTAAAAAAATTAAGAAATGAAATAGTATATAAAAATTGTTTTTTATTAATAGCCGAAAATAGCGTTTTAACGGCTACGAAAAAAGAAATTGCTCAAATTTTAAGTTTTATATACAGATGGAGAAACGCTTGGAAAAATAATGATTTTAAGCGTTATAAAATGTTTTACGATTCAGAGTTTATGAGAAGCGACGGTAAAAGTTTAAAGAAGTTTTTGGAATACAAAAAAAGAGTGTTCGAATCTAAAAAAAATCAAAAAGTAGAAATATTTTTTAGTGATATTAATATAATTCCGTATCAAAATATAAACAATGAAAAAATATTTAGAATAAATATGCTTGAAAAGTATCTTTCAAGAACGTATCAATTTGAGGGAAACAAAGAACTTTACGTAAAAATAACCGATAACGATATAAAAATTATTGTGGAGAAATAATGAAAAAGATTATATTAATATTTTTAAGCGTTTTTTTAACAGCAGCTAATTTGCATTTCACTCTTTATAAAAAGCAAGGTGAAATACCCGGAAATACGCTACTTGTTATAGGAGGAATTCATGGAAACGAACCGGGCGGTTATTATGCTCCGAGTTTTTTGATTAGATATTATGAAATAAAAAAAGGTTCTTTATGGATAGTGCCGAATCTTAATTTTGATTCGATTGTTAAATTCAGAAGAGGTATATACGGAGATATGAATAGAAAATTCGCCTTTATAGCAAAAGGTGATAAAGATTATAAAATCGTTACCGATATTAAAAGTATTATTTTAAATCCTAATGTTGATATGATATTAAATCTTCACGACGGTCACGGATTTTATAGAAATTCTTGGCAAAATTCGATTTTTAATCCTTCCGCATGGGGGCAGGCTTGTATAATAGATCAGGAAAAAATAAAAACGAACAAATTCGGAAATTTAGGAGATATTGCAAGAAAAGTGGCTAAAAAGCTAAATTTCGATTTAAAAAAAGATTATCACTATTTTAATGTCAAAAACACCAAAACAAAATTTCAAGACGAACAAATGAGGCTTTCATTGACATATTTTGCAATAACGCATGGCAAACCTGCTTTTGCTATAGAAACAAGCAAAAATATACATGATTTACCCACTAAAATATATTATCAATTAAGGGCTATTGAGGAGTTTATGAAAATAGTAGGAATTGAATATAAAAGAAATTTTGATTTAAATATCGAAAATATTAAAAAACTTCTCAAAAAGCAAGATTTTGTAATAATAAATAATAATACTATCATTCCATTAAAAGGCGTTAGAAACGTTTTGAGATATTTTCCTTTAACGAAAAATAAAATAACTTTAAAAAGCGCTAATCCTCTCGTTGCAATTGTCCGAGAAAAAAACCGCTATGTTTTATATGAAGGATTTCATAGGGTATGCGTGCTTTATCCTCAATATTTTAAAAGCGAATGTTCGGTTGAAAATATTGATGTTGAAATTGACGGTAAAAAAAGAGAAGTCAAAATACCGAGTATCGTTTATGTGAGTAAATATTTCAAAATTTTAAGCGATAAACGGATTAACATTATAGGTTATAGCTCTAAAAAAAGCGAATCGCATATCAAAATAGCAAAAAAAGACTTAATAAAAAAATATTCGGTTGATAAAGCAGGGAATATCTATAGAGTGGAAATTTATGATAATAAAAGCTTTTGCGGAATGTTTTTAATTGATTTTGGAGAAAAAAATGAAAATAATAGTAGCAAGTTCAAATCAAGGCAAAATTAAAGAAATAAAAGAGATTTTAAATGAATTTGAAATAATTGCTTATTCGGAAATAATAGAGCCTTTTGAGATAGTAGAAGATGGTTTAACGTTTAAAGAAAATGCCGTTATAAAAGCTATGGCAATATATGAAAAAATAAAAAACTATCCCGTTTTATCGGATGATAGCGGAATTAGTGTGCCGATTTTAAGAGGAATGCCAGGTATTTATTCCGCAAGATTCGCCGGTGAAAACGCAAACGATAAAGACAATTTGTATAAACTTATAAACGAATTAAAAAAAAGAAATATCAAAAAAACTCCCGCATTTTATACGGCGGCTATAGCTTTAGCTACTCCTTACGGCGTATTTACCGCTCATGGTTTTATGAGAGGGGAAGTAATAGACGAAGCAAGAGGCGATAAAGGGTTTGGATACGATCCTATGTTTATCCCTAAAGGATTTGATAAAACATTAGGAGAACTTGACGATGAGATCAAGAAAAGAATATCCCACAGGAGCAAAGCGCTTGAACTTGCTAAAATGTGTTTCCTTCACAAACTCTTAAAGTAGCACCTTAGCACTTATGCTCACAGCGGCGGTTTCGCTTCTTAAAATAAATCC
>CAYSKX010000143.1:0-3202 GCA_964431845.1 uncultured Nautiliales bacterium
ATATTATCTAAGCTTAATATAATATTGGACTGGAATGAAGATTTGTATCGTAAAATAAATCGTAGAAATAATTCATTTAATAAAAAAATTACATTAAACCTAAAAAGAGAAATGAAACTTTTCCCTTCTATATTCAACAGAATGTCAGAAAATATAAATAGATATTTACAATATACAGAACATAAATTATACCAAACAATATATAAAAGAGATTTGTTAGTTAAAAACTATTTATTTTCACAAATATTTTTATTTATTTTATATGTGATTATAAATGCGATACTTTTATTCGTTACATTCAGAGATATAAAAAACATATATGACGAACTTTCATATAGACTTTATCATGACAACTTAACGGGATTAAAAAACAGAATTTCTTTAGAAAAAAACGTCAACAATTACAAAACGCTCATAGCTATAGATATAGAAGGTTTTAGCGATTTTAACGAAATATACGGATTTGAAATAGGAAACGAATATTTAATCGAATTTAGTAACCTTCTAAAAAGTATCACCAATCAAGACGTTTATCGAATAGGTAGCGATGAATTTGCCGTAGGACTTTACAATATCGACAAAAATTTTGCAAACAAAATATATAACGAAATAAGAAATTCTCAAATAACAATCAAATCCGTCAATCTTTCTCTTGTTAATACAGATATTAAAATAGGTGTCGCTTTAAATAACAATTTATTAAGTAATGTTATTTTCGCACTAAAATTATCAAAACAAAAAAATATTCCTATTTATATAGTTAAAAAAGAAGATATCGAACAAGAAAAACTCAAAATAAAGCACTCTATGTATTGGACTAACAAACTAAAAGAAAGTATTAAAAACGATAAAATAATTCCTTTCTTCCAACCTATTACCGATTCTAACAAAAACATAATAAAATACGAAGCTCTTATGAGAATTGAAGACGAAGGTAAATTTTTACCTCCTTTTTATCTCGATATAGCCTTAAAAGCGAATCTTTACTCTCAAATGTCAAAAATTATGTTTGAAAAATCGATATCTTATAATGTACCTATAAGCTTTAATCTTTCATATTCCGATTTTGAAAATGAAGAAATGAAAAACTTTATTATAGAAATATTAAAAACTAAAAAATTCGATATAACTTTTGAAATATTAGAAACGGAAATGATTGAAGATTATGAAATACTATTCGACTTTATAGGTAAACTCAAACAATATAACGCTAAAATAGCTATTGACGATTTCGGAAGTGGATATTCTAATTTCAAAAGAATTATAGAAATTATGCCTAATTTTATAAAAATAGACGGAAGTTTAATCAAAAACATCGAAAATGACAGACAATCTTTAAACATAGTCAAATCCATAGTATTTTTTGCCAAAAGCGAAAACATAAAAACTGTTGCCGAATTTATAGAAAACGAGAAAATATTCAATATTTGTAAAGAAATAGGTATCGATTATTTCCAAGGATACTATCTCTCAAAACCGTTACATCCGAATAATTTAACATAAAATTCATTTTTACATTTTCATCTTTTTTCACTAATTACCACAACTGCTTTTCACTTTCACTATTCCATACCGACTGAAATCGGCGCTCTATTTTCCATTTTACATTTTCCACATTGTTTCACCCTCTTTTAAACAGATACATTCTTTTTCTTTCTCTACTTGTCGGAATTTTGAGTTGATCGCGATATTTAGAAATCGTCCTTCTAACCAAATTCAAATTATATTTTTTATTTATAATTTCCATTAATTTGTCATCACTTAAAGGTTTGTTTTTATCTTCGTTTTTTATTAAATTTTTTATTTCCTCTTTTATCTGATTAGAAGAAACCTCATCATCAAGGGCAATTGAAAAAAAGTTTTTAAGAGGAATAATACCTCTATCACATAACAAATATTTATTCGATATGGCTCTACTTATAGTAGAAGGGGCATATCCGAGCTCATCAGCAATATCTTTTATTTTCATAGGTTTTATCACTCCGCCTTGAAAAAATTCATACTGAATTTCAGCAATCATTAAAGCGATTTTTTTAAGTGTCGCTTTTCTCATTTCAAGTGCATCCACAATATCACGCGCTTCTTTGAATTTTTCTTTCGAAAAACCACTTTTACTTTCGGGGTCTTTTATATCAACCTCCGGATAATGCTCGTCATTTATTTTAATTTCAAGTTCTCCGTCTATATTCAAAATAATAATTTCCGGTATTATTTCTTCATCTTTTATATATTTCATCGCCGGAATAAATTTTAATTGTTTGATAATTTTAAGAGCATCGCTATAATATTTTTCATTTGAAAATTTATTTATTTTTTCAAGATGTTTAATCATCTCTTTCACAAGCTTATAAACATCATCCGACATATCAATATTATGAAGCTGAAACATCATAGATTCTTTTAAATCTTTAGCTCCCACTCCGGCGGGACTTAGATACATAAAACGCTCTCTGATTTTTTTAACGGTATTCATCTCCACACCAAGATTTCTCGCTATATCTTTTTCACTCCCTTCAAAAAAACCTTCGTTATTGATATCTTCAATGATTTTTAAAGCGATTTTTTTCGATTTTTCCGTAGGAAAAAGATTAGAAGTTTCTATCTGTCTAAGCAATGATTCGTATAAAGTTTCTTCATCGATAGTTAAAGCTTCTATTTCATCGGCATTAGCATTTTTAAGATTACTTACCGTAACGAATCTTCTGTTATTTGCTTCTATATATGGATTTTCTTTGCTAATTTCTTTTATTTCTTCGAAAAGTTCATCAACCCCGGCTTTTAGTATAGGTAAAAATCCCAAAAGTTTCGTTGAAAGTTTATTGGTAAGTTTTGTTTTTAGTTTCATAGTTTAAAATCAGCTCCGAGATATGATTTTTTAACTTCGGAATGACTCACGATATGCTTTGCATCTCCTTCGGTTAATATCATTCCGTCTTTTAAAACATACGCCCTATCACAAATATCAAGCGTCTCTCGAACGTTATGGTCGGTAATAATTACCCCTATATTCTCTTTTGAAAGCAATTTTATTAAATGTTTAATATCATTTACGTTTATAGGATCAACCCCGGCAAACGGTTCGTCAAGAAATAAAAACTTAGGACTTGACACGAGTGCTCTTGCGATTTCAACTCTTCTTCTTTCACCCCCGCTTAAATTAATTCCTTTTCTTTTTCTGATAGGTTCGATATTAAATTTTTCG
>CAYSKX010000144.1:0-3188 GCA_964431845.1 uncultured Nautiliales bacterium
ACTCGAACCTGCGACCAACCGGTTATGAGCCGGTTGCTCTAACCAACTGAGCTATAAGCCCTTTTACGTGGAGTGAAATTATAACCACTTTTGATTTTAATTTCAAGAGTAAAATTAAAAATTTTGATATTTTTTTATTTTTTTGGAAAACGGATAATTAAAAATGATAATATTTCATCATTATAAACTCCAAAAAGGGCAAATATGAAAAATTATACGTTCGACGAATTTCAAAAAGATTTGCAAAATTTGACAATTCAAAAACCTGATGCGATACTTGCAATTGCAAGAGGAGGTTTAACTTTTGCGCATCATCTTGCGGAAAAACTTAATATAAGAGAGGTATTTAGTATAAATGCAATTTCTTACGACAAAGAAAAAAAACTTGATTCCATCAATATCTTTAATATTCCGAATTTAACAAACTACCGAAATATTCTCATTGTAGATGATATAAGCGACAGCGGCGAGACGTTTATAGAAATTTTAAAAGTATTAAAAAACCGCTATCCGAATAAAATATATTCAACTATTGCGATATTCTATAAACCTACCTCAAAATTCAAACCCGACATATATTTACATAAAACCGAAGAGTGGATAAACTTTTTTTGGGAAAATTACAAATGCTAAACATCATCACGGCATTAAATATAGAAGCCAAACCAATTATAAAACATTTCAATCTCAAACAAAACGGACAAATTTTCCAAAACGATTATATAAACTTAATAATCACAGGAAGCGGAAAAATCAAATCAGCGATAAATACAAGCATTTTACTTACAAAATATAAGTTTCCAAGCTTAAATATAGGTATTTGCGGCAGTAATATTTACGATATTAACGAAGGTTTTTACATACACAAAATCATAGACACCGATAACAATTTCGAATATTATCCCGATTTTTTCAATCAAAACAGCGAAACTTTGCATACTGTTTCGAAAATAGACAAATATTATGCTTTGACGGATATGGAAGCAAGCGGCTTTTTTGAAGCATGTTATAAATTTTTAAACGTCGATGAAATAATTTTATATAAAATAGTAAGCGACACTCCGCAAATCAAGCCCAATATTAATATTGTCGAAACACTCATTCCCAATCATTTGGAAATAATCGAAAAATTACTTGACGAACTTCCGAAAAAAAAAGATTTTTCAAGCGAAATAACCCAAGCGCTTAAAGAAGCGAAACTTAAAATGAAACTCACAAAAACACAAGAAAATCAACTTAAAAACATTCTAACGTATTATAAAATAAAAAACTTACCGTTCCCCACTTTTAAAGAATTAAAGAAAAAAGAAGAAGTAAAAGATTTTATTATAAGTCTTTAAATGTCTAAAAACCGAAAACGAATTAATCCAAAATCCATAATTCATAATTATACCATTACCAAAAAACTTCTTACAATTTCCACACTTTCACCACTTTCACCAAAACTTACAAATGGTGAAAATGTGAAAGTGGTGAAAATGTCAGATTTGTTTTGTTTTTTGGCATTATATCAGCTACGAATCGGTGTTCCGTCTTAGTCAATACTCGATTTTAAACCTTTACAAAACAAGCAAAAACGGATAATATTTTATTTGAATTCTTACAACAAAGGTTAAAAATGATAGACATTATCAACAAAACTAAAATTAATTACGATATTAATCAAATAAACGAAATATATAATTTATTAACCGACAAAGATGTGGAATTGATTTTAACCGACGATAATGAAATACGACTTCTTAACAAACAATTCAGAAACAAAGACGAAACAACCGACGTTTTAAGTTTCCCACTTACTCAAATGCCCAAAATGCCAATAGGAAGTATAGTTATTTCAACAGATGCGGCAAAAAAAGAAGCTCTTAATTACGGGCACAACGTCAAAGAGGAAATAAGCCTTTTATTTTTACATGGACTTTTACATCTTCTCGGATACGACCATGAAACGGACAACGGAGAAATGAGAAAAAAAGAAGAAGAAATTATTTTTAAATTAAATTTACCAAAAAGCTTGATTATTAGAAATAATAGTGATATAATTACAAAAAAAAGAAAGAAAGTTTGTTAATATGAAATACATATTAATACTATTGACGATAGCAAACTTATATGCAAAATCGTTATTGTTTTATTGTGGCATCACAATGAGCAAAGCTATGAGTGAAATAGCTAAGAATTTCGAAAAGCAATACAACGTTAGTATAGAAATTATTCCGGGTGGCTCGAAGTCTTTATTAAAAACCATTAAAAACTCCAAAAAAGGTGATTTGTATTTACCGGGTAGCGAATCATATATACTAAAAAATAAAAATCTTTTTATAGATTATAAATATATAGGCTACAATAAACTCGCATTAATAGTAAAAAAAGGAAATCCTAAAAATATTCACTCTATAAATGATTTAACAAAAAGTGGAATAAGAACAGTTTTGTGCAATTATAAACTAAGCTCTTGTGGCAAAGAAACAAAAAAAGTAATTAAACCCGAAAGTTTATATTGGAAAGTATACGATGGTGCTGTTGAAATAGTTTTAGACTCTTCACCTCTAAATGATCTTGTAAGTACATATGCCGATGTAGGTCCTAATTGGCAAGCTACTATTAAAAATTCCATTTATAATCTTGAAGCAATTCCTATTAAAAAAGCAAAAAAACACAATCTTTATCTTGCGGTTTTAAAATATAGCAATAATAAAGATTTAGCGTTAAAATTTTTAAATTATGCTGCTAATTGTGATAAAATTTTAAAAAAACATGGATTTAGAGATGAAACTAAAAAATAACATCACCATATTCGTAATAATTAACATATTGTTTCTAATAGCTTATGTCAAGATCAATAAGAACACCAACGACAAAATAGTAAGTTTAAACAAACAAATAGCTACGATACAACAAAAAGAAATATTAATCTTTGATATAACGCAAAAAATAACACAACTCGAAACATTAATATACAGAAGCGGTATTTTTAGTCTTAATCAAACTGTGTTAAATTATAATAAAATGCAAATACACAAACAAATTCTTCAGATTAAAAATTTATTACATTTACTTCAAAACGGCGGAATTTATATAATAGATAAAAAAGCAAATTTTTCTCAAAATAAAGAAGTAAGTAAAAAATTAATAATTACAAAAAGTAAATCGTCTGTAGAAATATCGGATATATTATCTAAGCTTAA
>CAYSKX010000145.1:0-3174 GCA_964431845.1 uncultured Nautiliales bacterium
AAAATATCCTGACGCCTTATTTGTATCAAATGTAAAAAAACGCGGATTTAAAGAGTTAAAAGAAAAAATCGATAAAATTCTTTGGGAAAATAATTAATATTAATATTAACCAAAAAGTGAAAAATGTAAAATACGACAGCACGGTATAAATAAAAAAAGATTTTTAAAAAATGGAAAATAAAAAAAGGTGAAAAAAAGTGAAAAAAGACACATTTGTTTTAGGTGTTGACACAATGGACAAAATAATAAAAAAACCTACATTAAAAGAAATACCTAACATACAAAAAATACTCGAACCATACATAAAAGAAGGAATTATTTTAAAACGTGACAATGACGAAGTAGCTACTAATATTCGTTCTTATACGCTTATATATATTGATAATAAACCCGTAGGAGTAGGTGCACTTCATGTTTTTTCTCCATTTCTCGGAGAAATTCGCTCACTCGGAGTGGATAAAAATTTTCAGAGAAAAGGTATAGGCAAATTATTGGTTGAAATATTATTAAAAGAAGCGAAACACTTAGGAGTAAAAGAAGTTTTAACTTTAACTTACAAAAAAGACTTTTTTGAAAAATTGGGATTTGTGGAAATTGACAAACAAGCAATCCCGGATAAAAAAATATGGGCGGATTGTATAAAATGCAAATTTTTTCCAAACTGCAACGAAACGGCACTGATAAAATATTTATAAAACTGCTTATAATTTATTTTGTAAATTTTTTTAGCAGTTTTAGTCCGTTTTTTCCGATAATGATAGGATTTTTTTTATTGTGCGAAAGCTATTTTTATTCACTATTGTTTATTATGTTATTTTGTCTTTTCCATAATTTCAATAGTTTATTTTTCGTATTGATATTTTTATTAAGTAAATTAATATTAATCCGCAAAATAAAAACTATCATAAATAAAAACTATCAAAATATTATTTGTTTATTTTTAATATATTTTTTAATAGGTATTTATTTAATTACATATATTAATTCGGATACATTTTTGTTACTATCGTATTTACTTTATAATTACGCATTCGATTTGATAATTCTAAGGCTTTTAAAATGCAAATCAGAATCGTTTTAAGTATTATATTTATTTTTTATGCGATATTAATTTATCGAGTTTATGATTTAAGTATCAAATCCAATGAAAAATATACTAAACTTTCTCTTCAAAATAGAGAAAAAGAAATATCCATAGCTCCTATAAGAGGAGTTATATATGATTCAAAAAAAAGACCGGTAGCTTATAACGAATTAAGATTCGATATTGCATTAAAACCTCATTTGGAAAAACTTGAACTTTTCAACGCTCTTAACGAACTTTGCAAAACAATAGGCGGAGATATTAATGTTTCTAAACTTTTAAATATATATGATAAAAAAAATTCTCCTTATAACCACAAACCTATAATTTTATTAAAATATGTTGATGAAGATATAGTATATAAAATTCAACCTTTTTTAAGTTTAAACGGAAATATTATCATTATGCCGAGTTACTTGAGAAAATATCCCTATAAAGAAGTTTTATCTAATATATTAGGTTATGTTTCAATTGCAAACGCTAATGACCTCAAAAGAAATAAAACTATAGAAATTACACAAATTTCAGGGAAAAGAGGAATTGAAAAGTATTATGATGATATATTGCAAGGCATTACCGGAAAAAAAACGGTAATAGTAAATGCTAAAAATGAAATATTAAAAGAAATCTCTTATAAAAAACCGATATCTCATCATTTAATATTAAGTATCGATACCGATATTCAAAAATACATTTATAAAATACTTGAAGAAGAAAATAAAAAAGGTGCCGTAATAGTTATGAAAACAAACGGAGAAATACTTTCTCTCGTAACATATCCAAGTTTTGATAATAATTTATTTGTAAAAGGAATTAATTATAAAAAATGGAACGAATTAATTCATGATGTTTTTAATCCTCTTTTAAATAAACCGATAAGTGGTATATATCCTCCGGGTTCTACCATAAAACCAATAGAAGGATTAATTGCGGCGGCAAGTGGCAAATGGAATCCTTGGCAAAAAATTCACTGCCCCGGTTATATAGAAATAGGTAACAGAAAATTTAGAGATTGGAAAGAAAAGGGGCACGGATTTGTAGATTTGGTAAAAGCGATAAAAAGAAGCGTAGACGTATATTATTACAAAATAGGATTGAGGCTCGGAATAAATTATATAGCTAAGAATCTAAAAAAAATGGGATTCGGTAAAAAAACCGGAATTGATTTACCGAATGAAAAAACCGGTATCGTGCCTAATAAAAGTTGGAAAAGTAAGCGATATCATCAACCTTGGTTTATAGGAGAGACATTAAATGCCGTTATCGGGCAAGGTTATTTTTTAGCGACACCTTTACAAGTTGCTGTAAATACCGCGCTTATTGCAAGCGGAAAATTACCGAAACCTTTTGTGGTAAAACAAATAGATTCAAATAAAACAAAACCGATTTTAAAAGACGTATTAAATGAAAACGAAAAAAAATATCTATATTTAATTAGAAAAGGAATGTGGGCGACTTGTAACGCTCCGGGAGGAACCGCTACGAATTATTTGAATACGAAAGTAATAATTGCAGGTAAAACCGGAACAGCTCAAGTTTATTCTATTCCTCAAGAAGTTAAAAAAAGAAAAAGAGAAAATGAGCTTAAATATTTTCATCGCTCCCATGCCTGGCTTACAACTTTCGGTCCTTACTATTCTCCTCAAGTTATCGTTACCGTTTTAATAGAACATGGAGGACATGGAGGTCAAGCCGCAGGCTCTATTGTCAGTAAAATATACAATTATCTTGCAGACAACGGATATATCAAATCTTCAAAATAAGCAAATTTAATATCAAAACACAAATCATATCTTACTTTTACCTTTTCTTTTCCTTATCTTTCCCTCTTCTTTTCCATGTCTTTTCTCAAAATAAATGTTTGATTTATTTTGGAGATTGGTATAATACCAAAAAACAAATCTGACATTTTCACCACTTTCACCACTTTCACCATTTTCACCACTTTCACCACTTTCACCATTTGTAAGTTTTGGTGAAAGTGTGAAAATTGTAAGAAGTTTTTTTGGTAATGGTATAATTATGAATATCATAACATAAAACCGACATTTCGCACTTAAAATAAACATTTTTTTTATGAGGAAGTAAAA
>CAYSKX010000146.1:0-3160 GCA_964431845.1 uncultured Nautiliales bacterium
GTATAATCTCTCCTTTATCCAACAATATCAATCTATCGCATAATAGTTTTAGCGAATTCAAATCATGCGATACGTAAATGATGCTGAGGTTTTTCTTTTTTAATTCTTTCAATGCTCTTGTGCATTTTGCGCTAAAGTGCGCATCTCCTACGCTTAGCGCTTCATCAACTATCAATATTTGAGGCTCGGTGCTAATCGCTATGGAAAAGGCAAGTCTCATAGCCATACCGGAGGAGTAATTCTTAAGCGGTTCGTCAATAAAATCGTTAAGTTCGCTAAATTCGATAATATCTTTTTCTTTTTTTGCTATTTCTTCTTTGCTAAGTCCTAATAGCATTGCATTAAAATAGATATTTTCCCGTCCTGTAAATTCGGGATTGAAACCCGTTCCGAGTTCTAAAAGCGCCGTTACTCTTCCGTTTCTTTTTATCTCTCCCTCCGTAGGGTCGATAACTCCGGCTATCTGTTTAAGCAAAGTGGATTTCCCCGCTCCGTTTAATCCTATTACACCTAATGTTTCGCCTCTTTTTAAGTTAAAAGAGATATTTTTATTGGCATAAAAAATTTTATGTTTTTTTATTTTGAAAAATATTTCGATAAGTCTGTCATGCGGAGTTTTGTATAATTTATAGATTTTTGTTAAGTTTCTAACTTCTAATGCATTCAAATAATATCCTTAATTTCCGAAATCAGTTTTTTATATAACCATATCGCAAATAAAAACAAAACAATCGAAACTGTTATTGAAATAAGTATATCTTTTTTATCGAATGTCCAATACAAAAACAGCTGCTGCATAGGCTCTATGAAATAATATAAAATATTATAATCCACAATAAAAGGACATTTGCTATAAATCATATCTTTTATATAAATTATCGGAGTCGCCCAAAACCACAATTGTAAAATAATAGGAACCGCTTCTTTTAAATCCCTAAAAAACGGTGTAAATAAAGACAATATAACTCCAAGAGAAAAAGCGAATAGAGTAATTATACTCATTAAAATAAAAATAAAAAAAATATTTAAAGATATATGATGAACCAAAAACAAAAAAACAATACCGAAAATTATAGAAATAAAATATATAACAAATTCGCTCAACGTAATACTAATATAATATACCCATATCGGAATACTGATTTTTTTGATAATATGCGCTTTGTCGATAATAACGGTAGATAATCGCGAAAGAGTTATCGAAAAATAATTAAATCCCAAAAGTCCGGGAATTAAATAAATACTATACGCATATTCCGAATTTACGATATTCATTCTCATTTGCATAAAATCCGAAAAAATCACCGTATATATAAAAATAGTAATAAGCGGAGAAATTAGCATCCACAGCTGTCCGAAACTCGTCCCGGCGTATCGTTCTTTCAAGTCCTTTTTTGCAAATTCGAAAGCTAATTTAATGTGTTCTTTCATAATCATCCTCAATTCTTATTATATCATCTTCTCCCGTATATTCTCCAACTTGAACTTCTATTACGACAAGAGGAATTTTCCCAGGATTTGCAAGTCTATGAATCTCTCCCATTTTTATATATGTCGATTCGTTTTCTTTTAACAAAAACTTATTTTCTCCCACTTGAACCTCAGCCGTTCCGCAAACGACAACCCAGTGTTCGTTACGATGAAAATGTTTTTGAAGCGAAAGTCTTTTACCGGGACGGACAATTATTTTTTTTACCTTATATCCTTCATCTTCTATCAAAGTTTCATACGTTCCCCATGGACGGTGGACAACTAATTGGGAATTGAGAATTGGATTATGGATTTTGGATTTTGGATTATTTTTAAGATGTGAATGTTGAGTTTTTAGTTGATTTACTATTTCTTTCACTTTTTGAGTTTGAGTTTTTTTTGCTATAAGCAAAGCATCTTTCGTATCAATAACTATAAAATCTTTTAATCCTATCGTAGCAATTACCTTTTTGTTGCCATAGTAAAAATTATTTTCACTATCTATTTCTATTGATTCTATCGATTCTATCTCTTCTATCAAACTATCAAAACTGCCGACATCATTCCATTCGAATTCACATAAAATAACTTTTATATTTTTACTATTTTCCATTACCGCATAATCTATGCTTATATCGGGAATATTTTGCATATCTTTCAATCTGATTTGATTATCGTTTATAATCCGTCTTTTTTCATAGCTTTTTAGCGTCTCTTCATAAACTTCGGGGGAGTGTTTTCTTAACTCTTCGAGATAAACTCCGGCTTTGAACATAAACATACCGCTGTTCCATAAATAGTAAGTAGTGGATAGTGGGTAGTGGGTAGTATTTTGTTTTAAGTATTTTTGTGCCGTTTCTAAATCAGGTTTTTCGTGAAATTTAATTACATCTAAAACCTTATCTCTCAATCCTAAATCCTCAATCCTGCTTTCTATATATCCGTATCCCGTATGAGGAGTTGTAGGCTTTATCCCAAACGTAACCAAATACCCTTCTTTAGCAAAATTTTTCGCTTTATTTACCGCTTCTACATATTTTTCTTCGTTTTTTATCAAATGATCACTCGGCGTTATGAACAATATATCATCTTCATTGCTTTCAAATGCGGCGAAAGCTATTGCGGCGGCAGTGTTTTTCGCTGTTTCCTCTAAAAGAAATTTCGGATTTTGAATTTTGAATTTTGAATTTTCACTCAACTCTTCTATTTGATCTAGCGATAAAAAATACTGCTCTTCATTTGTAATAATTATAAATTCGTTACAAACGATACTATTTCTTTCGATTGTTTTTTGAAAAAGCGATTTTGTTTTGTTATCAAAAAGTTGTAAAAATTGTTTTGGCATAAGTTTTCTACTTAAAGGCCAAAGCCTTGTCCCACTTCCTCCGCAAAGAATCACATTTTTAATCATTTCCCGCCTTAAAATAAAATTTCGTAATTATATCAATTTTTGGATTTTGAATTAAAATAGTCTGAATAGTATGGGTAGTTCGATAATTTTCTGGAAACTCGAACTTGTTCGAGTCTTGTTTGGTTTATTTGAATCTTTTTTGGTTTTTAAAACAAGGTGCGAACAAGTTCGCATTTTCAAGAGGGAATGTTGCAAAACTTTTTCAAACTTTGAGCTCTTTGGTTTTTTGTTAATTTTGATATAATTATATAAAAAAGGCAAGTGATGAGCAAAACTAGG
>CAYSKX010000147.1:0-3134 GCA_964431845.1 uncultured Nautiliales bacterium
TAAAGATTATTATGAAGGGCATTATTGTGTAAGCTGTGAGAGTTTTGTAGCTCCCTCTCAGCTTGTAAATGGTGAGCTTTGCCCGGATTGCGGGAAGCTTACGCGAATTATTAAAGAAGAAAGTTATTTTTTTAGACTCTCAAAATATCAAGACAGACTTCTTGAATGGTATAAAACCAAAAAGCCTATTTTACCTGAAGCTAAAGCGAATGAAGTTATCAGATTCGTAAGAGACGGACTAAAAGATTTATCTATTACAAGGACATCTTTTGAGTGGGGAATTAAATTGCCAAAAGAAATTAATGACCCTAAGCATGTGGTTTATGTATGGCTTGATGCGTTGTTTAACTATTTAACGGCACTCGGATACGGAAGCGAAAATGAAGAGTTGCTTGAAAAATATTGGCCGGCAAAGCTTCATATAGTAGGAAAAGATATTTTAAAATTCCATGCGGTTTATTGGCCTGCGTTTTTAATGAGCATAGGATACGAACTTCCAAAAGTTATAGCGGCACATGGATGGTGGACAAGAGACGGTGAAAAAATGAGCAAAAGCAAAGGTAACGTAATTAATCCTAAGGAAGTGGCGGATGCATATGGGCTTGAGAATTTTAGATACTTTTTACTAAGAGAAGTGCCGTTCGGGGCTGATGGGGATTTTAGCGAAAAAGCGTTAATAGATAGAATTAATAACGATCTTGGAAATGATCTCGGGAATTTACTCAATAGAATTATAGGTATGTCTTATAAATATTTCGACGGAAAAGTAACAAGCAAAAATGTCGAAAAATACTATTCAAACGAACTAAATCAAGCAAGAGAAATAATAAAAGATTTAGAAGAGCGAACCCTTTGGAAAATGCAAATTCATAAATTTCTTGAAGAGCTTTGGAAAATTCTCTCAATCGGAAATAAAGCTATCGATACGTATAAACCGTGGGAACTTATGAAAAATAAAGAAGACGAAAAAGCGGCGGCGTTAATAGGACTTATAGCGAATTTACTTTCTATAGTGGCGGTTAATCTTTATGCCGTTATGCCTAAAACTACTGCTAAAATAGCAAAATCTCTCGGATTTGAAATTAATAGTAATAGTTTTAAGAGCATCTTAGAAGGAAAGCTTCTTGATGATTTTGTAATTGAAAAAATCCCGCCGCTTTTCCCTAAAATAGAAGCGCCTCTTATGAAAAAGCCGGAAATAAAAAAAGAAAAACCGCAAAACTTAATTACTATAGACGAATTTTTCAAAACTGAACTTAAAATCGGTAAAGTGGTTGTAGCAGAGGAGGTGAAAAAATCCAAAAAACTGCTAAGACTTGAAGTTGATCTCGGGGAATCTAAACCACGCCAGATAATAGCCGGGATAAAAGAGTATTATAAACCGGAAGAATTGATAGACACGTATGTGTGTGTGGTTGCAAACCTTAAACCCGCAAAACTTATGGGAATGATGAGTGAAGGAATGCTTCTTGGCGCTAAAGATGAAAGCGGATTTAGCCTTATTAGACCGGAAAAACCGAAAAAGACGGGAACAGCGATTAAATGAAGTGAAAAGTGAACAATGAAAAGTGAAGGGTTTAGGATTTAGGATTGAGGATTTAGAAAATAAATATAAATATCTAAAACCTAAATCCTACAAGCGTAGCGACCTAAACCTAAAATATATATTTTGCTCTAAACCTTATACCAAAAAATAAAACAAATCTGACATTTTCACCATTTTCACTATTTGTAAGTTTTGGTGAAAGCGGTGAAAGTGGTGAAAGTGTAAAAATTGTAAGAAATTTTTTTGGTAATGTTATTAATAAAAAGGGAATATTTTGAAAATCGAAACTCTTACGAATCTAATAGGAGGGGAGCTTCTTAATTCTCCTTATATTAGCGAAGTCACGTCTTTTAGTGATGATATTTTAAACGTTCAAAGGGGGTGTTGTTTTTTTGCTAAAAAAAGCGAGGATATTCGTCAAGCAATAGATAAAGGCGCTTATGCTATAATATCTGAAAAATATGAAAATATAATCGACAAAGAAATAGCGTGGATTAAAGTCGAATCAATTCAAAAAGCCGTTGTCGATATATTTAAATACGAAAACCTCAAAACAAAGATATATTTTTGTGATGAAATAACTGCGCATATTATAGATAAATCTTCTTTAAATAAAGAAGTTATTATTTTAAAAACATATGAAGATTTGCTTAAATCTTTGAATTTCGAATATAAATTTTTAATAACTTCTAATAAAGATTATTGTTTGCTTTGTCCGAAAGTCCAAACATTAGATTCAAAAAATATCGACTTAAAAAAACTCTCCTTATTTAAAAGTGAATATTTAAACGAAGAGATTAATTTGCCTTTTGTGTATAAAGAGGAGTTTGCAAAAGCTATAAAGTTTTTTGAAGATAATGATTTGAAATATAGCTTAGATTTTATGCTTGATAGATTTAAACCGGTATTTGTGGATGCTTTGTTTAGAGAAGTAGGATATGGAGAGAGTTCGAAAGTTTTGATAACGGGTATTAAAAACGACGAATATTTTTTTAACGAGCTAAATTATTTAATCGAAAATACAAAACATGCCAAAACGATTATCGTAAACGAATACAATAAAGAGCTTTTAAAAAACGATTTTCATTTTGCTATGCTTGTCGATTTTGAAATTGAAACAAAAAATTTACAAAATAGGAGTTTGTTTTGATTAAGATAGAAAAAATAAACACATTGGCAAAAGGTAAATTTTTAGAGCTTAAAGAGGTGTTTTTTAATTACAAAGGAAAACACAGACGCTGGGAAGTGTGTCCTTCAATGGATAGTGTTGCGGTTTTGATATACGATAAGGATTTAAAGGCGATAATTTTAGTTAAGCAATTCAGACTTCCCGTATATCTCAAAAACAATAACGGCTTTACTTACGAACTTTGCGCCGGACTTTGCGATAAAGAAAAAAGCGATATTGAAATAGCTAAAGACGAAATCTTAGAAGAGTGCGGATATGACGTAGATATTGGTAATATCCGAAAAATCACTACAACATGGGCAAGTGTAGGCAACAACGCTTCAAAACAAACCATCTATTACACACAAGTTACCCAAAAAGACAAAGTAACAAACGGCGGTGGAATTGACGATGAAGATA